>NZ_CANBCP010000015.1 GCF_947367085.1 uncultured Lactobacillus sp.
CTATTAGTAATGGCTCAATGCCATAAGCTGTTTTAATTAAAGAAAAGATTCTACGTGCAATTGCTGGATTTTCTGTAACAATATCTAAATTAAAGTGACGATCATGCAGACCTAAAGTCCCATTCATTCTTAAAAAAGCTGCTAGTTCAGCTTTGGCATGTTCTGGATGAACAGGTAAACTAGTTAATTCCTTTTTGACGTCACTTGCATATGAGCCCATTATATCTCCTGCTTTCGACGACTATATGCTTCAAAAGCCAGATTCAAAATTTCATCAGCAACTTTTTTTCCATCATGAAATACCAAACCACTGTGCTGATCAATAAAATCTGATGTAATAACGCGACAATCCTGATCTCTTAGTCCTTCAAAATCCATTCTAACTGGTTCTAGATAAGCGTCATAATCATCGGGATTAAATTTAGACATATCAATTTTTGCACCGTTAACTAACGCAGTATCAATAAAATGTCCGCCTAAATGTTCGTTAATTACTTTCACATGATCAGCCGCCGAGAAGTGGTCGGTTTCACCTTGCTGGGTCATTATATTGCAAATATAAATCACTTCTGCCTTTGTTTCTCTGACAGCTTGTCCTAAGTTAGGGATCATCAAATTTGGTAAGATCGAGGTAAATAAACTTCCTGGTCCAAGGACTACGGCATCAGCCTGCATAACTGCGGCCAAAACAGGCAAAACTGCCTCAGGAGTTTCATCACTATCGCTGTCAGTGACCCAGACTCTTTTAATCCGCTTATCTTTAGAGGTGATTTCAGTTTCACCAGCTTCAATAGTTCCGTCAACAAACTCAGCATTCAATGTTAATGGTTCATTTGAAGCGGGAAAGATTCGACCGTCAACATGCATCATTTTGCTTAATGCTTGCACAGCATCAAAAATATTTCCCCGCATCTCATTTAAAGCTGCAATTATTAAGTTTCCAATCGCATGTCCTGCAAAAAAATTATCTGAAGAATTAAAGCGATATTGAAAAATATCTTTTTCAGCTTGTGGGATATCTGATAGAGAAACTAAAACATTTCTGATATCTCCAGGTGGGACCACGTTAATATAATTTCTAATCGCACCAGAAGAGCCACCATCATCTGCAACAGTAACAATAGCCGTTATTTCAGCATTCTGCTCTTTTAAAGCGTTTAAGATGACTGGCAATCCAGTACCACCGCCGATAACAACTATTTTGGGACGTCTTCCTTTTATGACGCGGACTATTTTATTTTCGCCATATGCCATAAAAAGTCACCTTCCTACTTTCTAATATATCTACTTATTTCACGATGGGAAATATCCACGGGATATTTCTTTGACAAATCCACTGCTAATTGACGAGCAATTGACACACTTCGATGCTGACCACCAGTACAACCAATTGCTATCGTCAATTTTTCTTTACCTTCTTTGATATAACCCGGAATCGCTGTTTCTAACATATCTAAGAATTTTGCATAAAAAACCTTAGTTTCTTGTTTATCCATCACATAGTTAAATACTTTCCGATCTAAACCGGTAAATGGTTTTAATTGAGGGATATAAAATGGGTTCGGCAAAAATCTAACATCCATCACAATATCTGCATCAATTGGAATTCCATACTTGAACCCAAAGCTCATTACTTCGATAGAAAAAGTACGTTTATGATTATCACTAAACTTATCATTTAATTTTGCCTTTAATTGCTTAGGGGTCAAGTTAGAAGTATCAATTATAATATTTGCAATATTTTTAATATCGCTTAAGATTGCTCTTTCTTGTTGGATTCCGTCTAATAATCTTCCCTTGTGAGCAAGTGGGGGTAAGCGGCGAGTTTCTTTATATCTTGAAACCAAGGCATCATCAGAAGCATCCAAAAATACAATTGTAGATTGTACATTTTGACTATCTTCTAAGGAATTAACTTCTGTTTTTAAGTCTTTATAAAAGCTTCTAGCTCTCAAATCAATTACAACAGCTACTTTGTTGAAGTCATCTGAACTGTTGATCAATTCCCAAAAGCTACCTAAGAGTTCTGGAGGAAGATTATCCACTACAAAATATCCCATATCTTCCAATGATTTAATTGCGACTGTCTTTCCTGCACCGCTCATACCGGTGACAATTAATAGCTGTTTCTTTTGATCTGCCATAATTGTGCCTCCTAACTTAAAAATTATAACACACCGGGTGTATCATTTTATTTTTAGCCACAAAAAAAGCCTCAGAATCCTGAGACTTTACAAAAACTTAACGATGCATCCAAGCCATCATGATTTCATTGAAACCAAATACTAGTAACCAAAAGGCAACCAAGTAAACCATGGTAATAGCGGCAATAACTGGATTGAAGAGTAAAACAATTGCAATAATTAAACTGATAATACTTAATATTAAACTAAATACAAAGTAACCAGTTGAATATTGACGTAAGTGAACTGAAAAAACAATACCGACAATTGAGTCTACCAAGAACCAAATTGCAAACAAAATAGCTAATGTTAAACCACCAACTGCTCTTGAAGCCAAGAATAAGATACCAATAATAATATCAATGATTCCTGATAAGATCGTTACCCAGCTCAAATCAAACAAGTTTCTAAATCTTGCATAAGCAGAAATCCATAAAATACCCTGCATGATTGAAAGGATACCAAATAGGAAAACGAAAGCTTTAAAACTTCTATCAGGGTAACTCATAACAAGAATACCCGCTACGACTAACAAAATACCTCCGACTAAAGCACCCCAGTCAAAGCCTTGATGCTTATCAGAGCCAGAATAATTATTCATTTCAATTTCCTCCCTGATCACATTTTACTCTTAATTTATAAAAAATCTTAACTTTTAGCCTTTTTATTTTCTTTCGTTAATTTAGTATCTCTTTGTAAAACTGGCTTAAGATATTGACCAGTATAGCTTTCTTTAACTTTGACTAAATCTTCAGGAGTTCCAGTAGCAACAATTTGACCACCACCTTCTCCTCCTTCAGGACCTAAATCAATTAACCAATCTGCATTCTTAATCACATCTAAATTATGTTCAATAATTAGTACTGTATTTCCTTCATCGACCAATCGTTGAAGGACCTCTAAAAGACGCTTAATATCATCGGTATGTAAACCAGTCGTCGGCTCATCAAGAATATAGAAATTGTTACCAGTAGAAAGTTTTTGTAACTCACCAGCTAATTTCATTCTTTGAGCTTCGCCACCTGATAAAGTTGTTGCAGACTGACCTAACTTAACATAGCCTAGTCCAACATCTACGATAGTCTGCAATTTTCGATGGATTTTTGGAATATTCTCAAAGAACTTGCAAGCCTCATTAATTGTCATATCTAAAACCTGCGAAATGTTCTTCTCACGGTAAGTAACTTCTAAAGTTTCAGAGTTATAACGACTGCCGTGACAAACTTCACAAGGAACATAAACATCCGGTAAGAAATTCATCTCAATTTTGATAATTCCATCACCATGACAGGCCTCACAGCGCCCTCCTTTGACATTAAATGAAAATCTAGCTTTTGTATAACCACGCATTTTAGCTTCATTAGTTTGAGCAAAAAGTGCTCTTATATCATCAAAAACAGAAGTATATGTTGCTGGATTACTACGGGGAGTTCTACCGATTGGGCTTTGGTCAATATCAATAATTTTTTCGATATTCTTATAACCAGTGATCGATTTAAATTTACCAGGCTTTTCTGAATTATTGTTTAGCTTTTGCGCTAAAGCTCTCTTCAAAATCAAGTTAACTAAAGTTGATTTTCCAGACCCTGACACACCTGTAACAACAACAAACTTACCTAATGGAAAGGTAACATCGATATCTTTTAAATTATTTTCTTGGGCGCCTTTTATCTTGATAGATTTCCCATTACCTGAGCGTCTACTTAAAGGAACGGGTACAAATTTTTCACCTGAAAGATACTGGCCGGTCAGAGATTTCGGATTCTTCATCACTTGCTCGGGAGTACCAGCGGCCATAACTTGACCACCATACACACCAGCCCCAGGCCCCATATCAATTAAGTAGTCGGCTTGACGCATTGTCTCATCATCATGTTCAACAACAATTAGAGAATTACCGAGATCCCGCATCTTTTTTAAAGACGAAATCAATCGGTCATTATCTCGCTGATGCAATCCAATTGAAGGTTCATCTAAGATATACATAACACCAGATAAGTTAGATCCAATTTGTGTAGCTAGTCGTATTCTTTGTGCTTCTCCACCTGAAAGAGTACGAGCAGACCGAGAAAGAGTTAGATAGTCTAAGCCTACATTAATTAAAAAGGTTAACCGATCATCTACTTCTTTTAAAATTGGCTTTGCAATCATTTCATCTTGATCTGAAAGCTTCACTTCTTCGAAAAAGCTTAGAGCTTTTTCAATAGAGAGATCAGAAGCTTGAGCAATATCTAATCCGTTTACTTTAACTGCCAAAGCTTTTTCATTTAGTCGCTTACCATGACACACTGGACAAGTCAATTCTGTCATGTACTTGCCCATTGCATCCCTCATAAAACTAGACATCGGATGATTATAACGACGATCAATATTATTAATGATTCCTTCAAATTCTTGAATTGTATCATTTACACCAAAATCACCGTGCAAGTGAAACTTAATCTTCTTTTTATTACCATATAAAATAGTTTCCCTTTGCTTTTTAGTTAATTTGGCAAAGGGCTTATCCATTGGAATTGATAAAGCTTCACAAGCTTGAGTAAGCATTTCAGTATAATACTTTGAATTTTTCCAAGGACTCAAAGCACCTTCTTGAAGAGATAAAGTCTTATCAGGAATAACCAAGTCTTCATCAACCGCTAGTTTCATTCCCAAGCCGTCACAATTACTGCAGGCACCAAATGGAGCATTAAAAGAAAATAATCTAGGCTCCATCTCACCTACAGTAAAACCACATTTGGGACATGCATAAAACTCGGAAAAGTTAATTTTTTTATCTCCGATAACATCGATATCCATATAACCTTCAGAAAGTCTAAGGGCGGCTTCAATTGAGTCAAATAGACGACTGCGAATGCTTTCTTTAACAATGAGTCTATCAACAACTATATCAATTGAGTGTTTCTTATTTTTATCTAACTCAAATTCTTCACTGATATCATGCATCTCACCATCAACGATGACACGCACATATCCCGCACGTTGAATTCTTTTAAAGACCTCTTTATGTTCACCGCGTTTAGCGCGAATTACTGGAGATAGTACTTGAATTTTGGTTCTTTCAGGTAGTGCCATCACTCTGTCTACCATTTGATCAACACTTTGACTTTCAATCAAAGTACCGTCATTAGGACAAATTGGCTTACCTACTCTTGCCCAAAGTAATCTCAAATAATCATTAATTTCAGTTACAGTTCCTACAGTTGAACGCGGATTATGTGAGGTAGTTTTTTGATCAATAGAAATTGCTGGATTTAAACCGTCAATTGAATCAACATCCGCCTTATCCATTTGACCTAAAAATTGACGAGCATAACTAGATAAGGATTCAACATATCGTCTACGCCCTTCAGCATAAAGCGTATCAAAAGCTAAGGAACTTTTTCCTGATCCAGATAAACCCGTTACAACTACTAACTTGTCTTTTGGAATAGTTAGGCTAATGTCTTTTAAATTATGTTCACGTGCTCCGTGAATGACAATTTTATCATTTGCCATTTATCTTTGCTCCTTTTTTAGTTTTCTTATTTGTAATTTGTTTTTTTAAATCCATAATCGCATCACGCAAGTTAGCTGCTTCTTCGAAATCTAACTTTTTAGCTGCTTCTTGCATTTGAGCAGTTAAGTTTTTAATCATGGTCTGCTTCTGCTTCTTAGTCAATTCATCAAAGTTAAGATCACTAAAGCTTTCTTTCTTATCATCTGAATTTTCATTATTTTTAGTAGCAGAAATCACGTCACGAATTGGTTTAACAATAGTCTTTGGAGTAATCCCGTGCTTTTGGTTAAATTCCATCTGCAACTGACGTCGACGGTTTGTTGCATCAATAGCTTCCTTCATAGAATCAGTAATCGTATCGGCATACATAATAACTTGACCATTAGCATTACGTGCTGCACGTCCAATCGTCTGAACCAAAGGCCTAGTTGAGCGCAAAAAGCCTTCTTTATCTGCATCTAAAATAGCAACTAAAGAAACTTCTGGTACATCAATACCTTCTCTTAAAAGGTTAATTCCAATCAAAACATCGAATTTACCCAAACGCAAATCTCGAATTATTTGCATTCTTTCAAGAGTTTTAATATCGGAGTGGAGATAACGAACTTTTATACCTAGATCTTTAAGATAATCAGTTAAATCTTCGGCCATCTTCTTAGTCAAGGTTGTTACAAAGACACGTTCATTTTTCTCAATACGTTTATTAATTTCTCCTACCAAATCATCAATTTGTCCATCAATTGGACGCACGTCAATTTTAGGATCAAGTAATCCTGTAGGACGGATTATTTGCTCAACTTTGTTATTCGTCCGACTTAATTCGTAATCTCCTGGGGTGGCAGACACATACATGATCTGATGAACATGTTTTTCAAATTCTTCCAATTTCAAAGGACGATTATCAAGAGCTGAAGGCAGTCTGAAACCATAATCAATCAAAGTTTCTTTTCGTTTACGATCACCATTATACATCGCCTTGATTTCTGGCATTGTAGCATGTGATTCATCAATTAAAATCAAAAAGTCATCCGGGAAGAAGTCCAATAAAGTATACGGAGGTTCTCCAGCTTTTCGACCATCCATATAACGTGAATAGTTCTCAATCCCATTGGTATAACCAACTTCACTCATCATTTCAATATCGTAAGTGGTTCTTTGTTTGATCCGCTGAGCTTCAAGAAGTTTACCTTCACCTTCAAATTTTTTAACCTGAAGGTTCATTTCATCCTTAATACCGGCTAAAGCGCGCTTCATTTTTTCATCGTTAGTCATAAAGTGAGTTGCCGGAAAGAGTGAAACTTGCTCTCTTTCACCGATTATTTCACCAGTCAAAGAATCAACTTCTACAATGCGATCGATTTCATCGCCAAAAAATTCAACTCTAAATGAATGTTCAGAATTGCCAGCAGGAAAAATCTCAACGATATCCCCACGAACACGAAAACGTCCACGTTGAAAATCGATATCATTTCTATCGTATTGAATATTCACTAAATCCCTAAGTAATAAATCACGACTGTATTCTTGACCTTCTCTTAAAGAAATTACGCTTTTGGCATATTCATTAGGATCACCTAAACCAAAAATTGAAGAAACTGAAGCTACAACAATTGTGTCATTTCGTTCCATCAAAGCAGAAGTAGCTGCATGACGAAGTTGATCGATCTCATCGTTGATTGATGAGTCTTTTTCGATATAAGTATCTGAGCTCGGTACATAAGCTTCAGGTTGATAGTAATCGTAGTATGAAACAAAGTATTCGACAGCATTATTTGGAAAAAATTGTTTAAATTCACCGTATAATTGACCAACTAAAGTTTTATTATGAGAAATCACCAAAGTTGGTTTATTTAAACGCGCGATCACATTCGCCATAGTAAAAGTCTTACCAGTCCCAGTTGCACCTTCTAGGATTTGTTCTTTTTCACCATTTTGAAAACCAGTGGTTAACTTATCGATAGCTTGCTCTTGGTCACCAGCTGGTTTAAATTTTGAGACAAGCTCGAATTTACGATCTTTTTGACGTCTAATCATATTTCTTGCCCTCCGCAAAAAAAGTTGGACCTGAGCCCAACTTTAACTTAATATTACTATTCTACTACATCGAACGTATTTTCGCACGAATTTTTACTTTTATTTTAAAAGTTCTGCAAGAGCAGTTTGATAATCTTCTGCCGCTTTTTCTGCTTCTTCAATTGTAGCTCGGTTTACACCAACATAAGCCTTGATAACTGGTTCCGTACCTGAAGGCCGTAAAGCAACCCAAGTTTCATCATCTAAGAAGTACTTCAAAACATTTGATTCAGGGAAACCTTCAAGTGGAGTTACTTTGCCATCTTCAATAGTTTCCTTCTTTAAAAAGTCTTGAATCTTAAGTACCTTAGTGCCATTAATTTCACTTAAGTGTTCATTACGAAGCTTACTCATCAATTCAGCCATCTTCTTTTGACCACCAATACCAGGCATTTCAATAGCACGGGTAATTTCATATGCAACACCATATTTTTGCCAAATTTCTTGTAAACCATCAAAGACAGTCATGCCTCTTGAAGCATAGTAACTTGCCACTTCCGCAAACATTAATGCTCCTTGCATGGCATCTTTATCACGAGCAAATGGCTTAAACAAGTAACCGTAGCTTTCTTCAAATCCCATTAAGAACTTGCCGTCTTTTTCTTTATTCATCCGGTCAACTTCTTCACCAATGTATTTGAAACCTGTTAAAACATGTTTAGTTTTAATACCAAAATCTTTAGCGATCTTAAATGGCAAAGCACTTGAAACTACGGAAGTGACAATTTCATAGTCACTTGAAAGTTTGTTGCTTTCTTTTAAGTGGACTAATAAGTAATAAGACATTAAGGTAGCGATTTGGTTTCCAGTTAAAACTTGGAAACTACCATCACTTTTTCTTACTGCTGCACCCATTCTATCAGCATCTGGGTCAGTAGCAATAATTACGTTAGCATTGACTTCATCAGCTAATTTAAATCCAGGTTCAAAAACATCACGATATTCAGGATTTGGCTTAATGGTAGTTGGAAATTCTGGGTCAATAATTGATTGACTTGCAACAGGAATTACATTGTCAAAGCCACCTTGTCTAAATGCACGATCATAAAGCATCTTGCCTGTTCCGTGAAGAGGAGTGTAGATAATTTTTAACTTATCTGCATTGGCTTTAACCATTTCTTTATCAACGGTGACTTTTTTCAGCTCTTCAAGATATGCTTCATCGACATCTTCACCAATAAGTTGAAGTGAACCATTTTGACGTAGTTTTTCAACTTGATCAGCTTTAATATCAAATATATTTTCGACTTTTTGAGCAAACTCAAATAATCTGTCGGCATTTTCTGGAGCCATTTGGGCACCATCTTCTCCATAAGCCTTGTAACCATTATATTGCTTAGCATTATGAGAAGCAGTGATATTAATACCAGCATAGGTATGTAAATGTCTTACTGCATATGATAACTCTGGAGTTGGACGTAAATCATCAAATAAATATACATGAATTCCATGAGTGGCTAAAATTCTTGCTGCATACTGTGCAAATTCTCTAGAATGATAACGAGAATCAAATGAAATTACAACTCCACGTTTTTTGGCTTCTTCACCTTTTTCATCAATTAAACGAGCCATCCCTTCAGTTACACGGGCAATAGTGAACAAATTAATTCTATTTGTTCCTGGCTCTAATTTTCCACGCATTCCTGCGGTACCAAAATTAATGTCTTGACCAAAAGCATCTTCAACCCATGACTGGTCTTTGCCCAGAGTATCGAGCTGGTCTTGTAAATAATCTGGTAAATTATCTGCTGCTTTCCATTGTTCAAAAATCTCTTGTGCGTCCATAGGAACCTCTATTCATAATCAATTAATCATTATAATTTTACTCTTATCAGAAAAATAATTAAATTACTTTTAGTATATACGTTCTTGTTTGTAGTTTTAGATGATCAATAGTGGATTTGATTTTTTCTTTTATCAAAAAATTACTGCCATAAAAAGATAATTCTTGTGCATCTATCACATAGTCTTCTTTACCTTTATTGAATAATAAGATAACCATTTCAGTTTTATTAAATCTAACAATGCCGTTAATGTCTTTATTTAGATGAAGAAAGGCAATTTCCCCATCTACTAAAACTGAATGTGTCTTTCTAAATAAGATAAATTTAGATACTTGGTCTTGTAAATATAGACTTTCATGATGCCAAGGAAAATTACGACGATTATCCGGATCTTTACCGCCTGCTAAGCCGGCTTCATCGCCATAGTAAACACAAGGTACCCCCGGCATCATAAACAATACCGCAAAAGCAATCGCTACTAATTGTTCATCATCATTCAAAATGGTTTTTATTCTAACAGTATCGTGAGTACCAATATTATTTAAGCAATTCAACAAAAAATTCTTAGGATAATTTTCAATCAATTGAGCGATTTTATCCATAGCTTGAATTACAGTCAAATCTGTATCAGCAGTCAAAATTGAAACGATAAAATTTCTCATTGGATAGTTCATTGTCCCTGTTAAGTTATCGCCAGCGGTATAGGGGCGATACTTGCCATTTACAAACTTTCTTGAAGCATCTTCCCATACTTCGCCAATTAATACATGACAATTTTCTTGATCTAATCGTTTGCGAATATTCCTCAAAAAATTCATCGGCAATTCATCGGCAACATCTAATCTCCAGCCATCGACGCCCATCTTAGTCCATTTAGCTAGTACACCTTGCTCACCATAAATATAATCTTGATAGTCCGAATTAGACTTATTAACCTCAGGTAAATCTTTAACTCCCCACCAAGATTTATAATTATCTGGATAATGTGTAAAGATAAACCATTCAAAATATGGACTTAATCGTGAAGCAATTGCAGATTGAAAATATACGCTATTTTTACCAACGTGGTTAAATACACCATCTAAGATCAATTTAATGCCATTTTTATGCAAAATTTCAACTAAATCTTTAAAGTCATCTTCCGACCCTAACATTGGCTCAATTTTTGTAAAATCCACTGTATCATAACGATGGTTGCTACTAGCTAAGAAAATAGGGTTAAGGTAAAGCGCATTTATTCCCAATTTTTTCAAATATGGTATCTTCTTAACAATTCCTGCAAAGTTTCCTCCAAAGAAATCCCAGCGAATAACATCGCCATTTTGATCCTTAATATAGATTGGCTTATCATTATGAGTCGCATAGATAAATGAATTCTCTTTTTTGCCTAAAACTTCACCATGTTCAAAGCCATTATAAAATCTATCGGGAAAAATTTGGTACACCACTGCATTTTGATACCAAGCTTGAGCAGGGACAGATTCATTAAAACAAGTAATTTGAAATTCATTAAGTGAATTTGAATTAGTTAACTTGCCATAACCAAATATATCGCGATCAATATTATAAGATTTATTTTGTTTAACAATTTCAAAATGATAAAAATATAACCCTGAACTAGTTATCGTGACACTAGTTTCATATAATCCAGTGTCGACATTATAATGCATCTGATAAGCGACAGGTGTTTCATTATTTTTGGTTAGCCATAAATTGACAACATCTGCATCTGGATCTGTTTTAATCGACCAAGTAGTTGACGTATTTGCTTTTATAGCGCCAAAGGGATGTTTATATTTTGAATCCCAAGAATTATAAAATAATTTCATTACTTAGTCTCTTTAATATCTAATTTCTTTAAATGCCAAATATCTTGTGCATAACGAGTAATCGTTTTATCAACATCAAATCTCTCAGAGTGGGCAATATTTACTAAACTCTTTTGAGCCCAAGTATATTTATCCTTCCACGCATCTTCAACACGTTTTTGAGCATCTATGTAAGATTGAAAATCTGCTAAAACTAAAAATTGTTCATTATCACTAAGTAAATTATTAATTACTGCTCCAGCTTCATTTTCACAATTTGGAACTTTTCTTAATGTATCAATTGTTTGAGTCAAAACTGCATTTTCTTCATAAAGCTTGCGAGGATAATATGAATGATCGGCATAATATTTATACACTTGGTTCTTGGTTAAACCAAATGAAAAAATATTATCATCGCCAACTGCATCTTTAATTTCAATATTAGCTCCATCCATTGTCGCAACAGTTAAAGCACCGTTAGCCATCAACTTCATATTACTTGTTCCGCTGGCTTCTTTAGTAGTGGTTGAAATTTGCTCACTAACGTCAGCTGCTGGAATAATTTTTTCAGCAAGTGTCACATCATAATTTTCCAAAAAGACAACTTTCAACTTATCCTTAATATCAGGATCATTGTTAATCATATTTGCCGTTTCATTAATTACCTTGATAACTTGTTTTGCAAATACATAACTTGGGGCAGCTTTGGCTCCAAAAATAATTACCCGTTTTGGATGATCAATTCCATTTTTTAGATCCTGGTACAGCTTTAGAATATGGAGCAATTTTAAAGTTTGTCGTTTATAAGCGTGTAATCTCTTAATTTGAACATCAAAGATTGCTTCTGGATCAACTTTGATACCAGTTTTTTCTTTAATAAATTTTGCTAGATCTTTTTTGTTCTCAAACTTAATTTTTTCAAGCCTTGACAGTGTCTTCTTATTGTTAATCTCTGATTCGAATTTAAGCATCTGATTACTATCATCGCGCCATGATTTACCAATTGTATCGTCTAATAAACTAGCTAAACGCGGATTAGCGAGTTGAATCCATCGACGTAAAACAATTCCATTTGTCTTATTATTGAATCGTTTTGGATATAAGTTATAAAAATCTTTTAATACATCCGTTTCAAGTAATTGTGTATGCAGGGCTGCAACTCCATTGATTGAATGCGAACCAATAATTGCTAAATGAGCCATATGGATCAAACCATCTTTGATAATTCTTGTTCTTTGAATTACATCATCTGAAACCTTGCCTTGTAATTCAGCAACGAATCGCCGATCAATTTCAGTAATGATTTGCATTAATCTAGGTAAGAGTTCTTGGAACATATTTTGATCCCATTTTTCCATAGCTTCAGCCATAATTGTATGGTTGGTATAACTCATTGTTTGAAGCGTAATGTTCCATGCGGTATCCCAATCAATTCGATATTCATCAACTAATAATCTCATCAGTTCAGCAACTGCCATTGCTGGATGAGTATCATTAATATGAACAGCTACATATTCTGGTAATTTAGTAAGATCATGTTCTTTAAGATCTTTGGTGTAGTAATTTAAAATACCTTGCAAACCTGCAGAAACAAAAAAGTATTCTTGTTTTAACCGAAGCAAGCGCCCTTCATAATTTGAATCATCAGGATATAAGACCGAGGTTAAATCTTCAACTCGCTTTCGGTCTGCAATAGTCGGATAATCAAGTTCGTTTTGTGGAGGTATTTCCGCATCCCACAATCTCAAAGTATTAGTAATTCCATCATGATACCCTACAACAGCAATATCATAAGGGACAGCTTGCACTACACGTTCACCTTCATAGCGAGGCGTCAGCCAACCATTATCATCAACCATGCTAACTTTTCCGCCGAAACGAACTAATACTGCTTTACTTTCTCGACGTACGCCCCAATGATCATGTTTGAGCCAATCATTTGGTAATTCTCTTTGATAACCATCGACAAATTTTTGTCTAAACAGCCCATATTTATATCTAATACCGTTTCCATTACCGGTATAACCTGTCGAAGCTAAAGAACCCATAAAAGCTGCTGCTAATCTGCCAAGACCGCCATTTCCTAAAGCCATATCAGGCTCAGCAGCAGTGATTTTGTCAAAGTCTAACCCCATCTCACTGATTGCTTCTTTGACAGTATCAAGCCAGCCTAAGTTTAAGAGATTACTTTTTAATAAAGTTCCAGGTAAAAACTCGATTGAAAAATAATAAACTTGTTTTTGCTTTTCACGTGCTTCTAAAATTCTAGTGCGTCGCCATTGAGGAGCATAACCATCGCGCACTACAGCGCATAAAGCAATATATAATTCATTGATTGAGGCATGTTTATAATCGTCTTCAAAATAATTATCTAATTTTCTTTCAAAAGATTTTCTGAATTCAGATTTTGTAATTTGCATAAAAGCCACTTTTTCTAACCTAATAACTCGCCATACATCCATTGGTATTTACTTGCTGAGTTTTTCCATGAATAGTCTGACCTCATTGCTGTATGTTGCATTTTTTGCCAATTTTCTTTTTGCTGGTAAACTGACAACATCTTCTTAATTGCTTGAACCATCTGATAGCCATTGTAATCTTTAAAGCCAAAGCCTGTACCTTCATTTGTATCTTTATTGTAGATCCAAACGGTATCAGCTAAGCCTCCAATTTCATGTACTACTGGTAAAGTGCCATATCGTAGTGAAATAAGCTGAGATAAGCCGCAGGGCTCAAATGCGGAAGGCATCAAAAAACTATCTGCTCCAGCATAAATTCTTTGAGCTAGTTTAACGTCAAAAGCTAAGATCAATTTCATCTTATCTTGATGACGTTTTGCTATCTCATCTAGTCGATGCTCATAATAAGGATCTCCGTTACCTAAAATTATTATTTGAACATTGAACTGTAAAATATTATCTAACTCATCTAACAAAAGCTGACATCCCTTTTGTGCTGTCAATCTAGACACCATTGCCATTAAAGGGACATTAGGTTTAACGGGCAATCCAACTTCTTTTTGAAGAGCAATCTTATCTTGCGTCTTTTTACGTAAACGATGAACATTATAGTTAACTTTAATATCAGGATCAGTTTCAGGATTATATTTATTAAAATCAATTCCGTTCAAGATTCCTGTCAGTTTATGTGAGCACATTCTTAAAATTCCATCTAAACCTTGACCAAATTCTGGGGTTTGAATCTCACGTGCATAAGATGGACTCACGGTAGATACTCGATCTGCATATAAAATCCCTGTCTTCATCCAGTTCACGTCATGGTCCATTCGAACAATCCCACTATCAAACCAATCGTATCCAAGACTAAAGAAATCAACTAAAGTTTTTGCGTCATATTTACCTTGAAATTCCAAGTTATGAATTGTCAAAACTGTTTTGATATTCTTATACGCATCAACAAAGCCCCACTTTTCTCTAAGTAAAAATGGAATGAAGGCAGTATGATAATCATTACAATGCAAAATATCAGGAATAAAATTAAACCGTTCCATCATCATAATGACCGCTTGTTGAAAGTAAGCAAAACGCTCGCCATCATCATAATAACCGTAAACTCCTGGACGTTTGAAGTAATATTCGTTATCAATAAAGAAATACTTCACTCCATTCATATCTAGCGAAAAGATACCGCAGTATTGATTGCGCCAACCGACTGGAACGATGAAATTCCCGCGATATTCTAATTTTTCACGGTATTTTTGTGGTAGTTCTTGATAAAGTGGTAAAACTACTCCAACTTCATCGCCATCTTTAGCTAATTGATTAGGAAGCGACCCCAATACATCACCTAAACCGCCAGTTTTGAAAAATGGTGCACATTCCGCGCCTGTAAATAATATTCTCACAATTGCTCCTTATCTATTGATTAAATTACTTTCTACAATTGATCCTTTAGTAACAATAACAGGATGATCCTTAGTGCCTTTAACTGTTACATTCTTCTTAATGACACTATTTTTATCAATAATTGCATTTTCTACTACACTACCAGTCTCAATTTGGCAATTTGACATAACGATTGCATCTTTAACTAAGGCTTTATTCTCAATTTTAACTCTTCTGGAAATAATGCTATTTCTGACTTCACCGTCAATTTTACTTCCAGTCGCAAACATTGAATTAACTGCTTTAGAATCAACACCAAAGTAAGTCCCAACTTCATTTCTGATTCTAGTGATAATTTTTTGATTACCATATAACAATAAGTCGCGTTTTTTCTTATTCAGCATATCCATGTTAGCATCGTAATAACTCTTAATATTATAGATATTACGTAAATATCCTGTATATTCATAAGCACTGACACGATATTTAGCTGCTAATTCTCCTAATCGCTTAGCAATATCCGTTGACGTACCGCTTCTTTGTGCTTTTTTCAATTCGGAAATTAGCCAATCGGTGTTAACAATAAAAATATTTAACGCCAAGTTATAGGTTTCAAGTTTTTGAGAATCAATTGCTTGTTGAGTTGCTAATACTGTATTATTGTTATCCAAAATGAAAATTTGATCATCTGGAGCAACATTAGAAAGATCAACTCTTTTAAAAGCTGCAGTAATCTTATTGTTATTTTCTTGGTGAAAATGAAGCATCGACCGTAAGTCAAAATTTCCGATCATCTTATTACCAATAAAAACTGTATATGGAAGATTGGCAGTTTCTAAAAAAGTGATAATATTGTCAAAGTAATTTTCGCCACGGGCCTTTTGTTCAAGCATACTTTGATATGAATCTAAGTAATCATATGAGCCGATTGTATCAAGACCCCATTCTTTGCCTCCACCAATGTGGTCAAAATAAGAGCGAACTTTTTCTTGATTGATCAAAGTGTAAACATTATTAATCCCTGCATTAACTATACTGGACAAGGGAAAATCAATTATTCGATATTTCCCTGCATAATAAAGAGTGGAAAGTGATCTTTTATCAGTTAAGGGACGCAATTGATTATATTCATGCTTGTTAGCAAAAATTGCACACATTTTGTTAGTTTTCATCTGGTAAAACTCCTATTTTTTCTGCATTTCCAACAACTTTAATATCGTCTTTATTTCCTTCAATTACTGCACCATCGCCAATTTGAGCATTTTCACCAATAATTGCATATTTGATCAAGACATTTTTACCAATTTTGACTCCAGGCATAACAACAGATTTTAATATCTTAGAACCACTCTGAACACTGACGTTTGTGGATAAAATAGAATTATCAATTTCTCCATCTACATAACAACCATCGACGATCATTGAATTACGAATAGTTGCATTTTCTGTAATATATTGCAATGGTGCTATTGGATTCTTGGAATAAATACGCCAAGAACGATCATCTAAATTAAGACCATTTTTTCTATTTAAAAATTCCATATTGGCTGCCCATAAAGAGCCAATAGTACCTACATCTTTCCAATAACCAGAAAACTTATATGAAAAAACGCGTTCATCGCTTTTTAGATAATATGGAATAACATTTTTACCAAAATCTAACATATCATCAGTTGTTGAAAAAGCTGTTGTTAAGACTGCTCTTAGCCGTTTCCAAGTGAATATATAAATTCCCATTGAAGCATGTGTACTCTTAGGATGTTCGGGTTTTTCTTCAAATTCAATGATTCTACCGCTCACATCTGTACTCATAATTCCAAATCGAGAAGCTTCTTTTTTGTCGACATCAATAACTGCAACAGTCAAGGAAGCAGAATTCTTGATATGCTCGTTAAGCATTGCTTCATAATCCATCTTATAGATATGGTCACCTGATAAAACCAAGATGTATTCTGGATTTTGACTATCTATATAATCGAGGTTTTGATAAATTGCATGCGCCGTGCCTTTGAACCATTTACTTCCTGCATTATCAGTATAAGGCTGTAAAATTGTGGCACTTTCATCTAATCCATCAAGTCCCCAACTTGCACCGTTACCAATATGTTTATTGAGCAATAAGGGTTGATATTGGGTAATGATACCGATTTGTTTTATTCCTGAGTTAGCACAATTACTCAGTGTAAAATCAATAATACGATATCGTCCTCCAAACGGAACTGCTGGTTTGGCTTGGTTTTGAGTTAATTTACCTAAACGAGTCCCTTTGCCGCCAGCTAAAATCAAACCTAACATTTTCGTACTCATATCGTTTCTACTCTTTCTATATACTTTCTTACTTTTTTCTTCTTCGTCTCGCAATATGAACATCGACAGGCTTGATGATCATTGCACTAAAGCCTGGTAAATCAAATTCAATTTGATGTGGAAAATCCTTAAAAGCTTTATCATTAGTACTCATTTCTTGGTTTTTTTTATCCCACGTCCCACCAAATTCAATTCTTGCACTATTTAGAACTTCTTTATATTTGCCGGGATAAGGGACTCCAACTGTAAATTTTTTACGTTCTACTGGGGTAAAGTTTAATACAATGATTAGAAAATCATGACGTATCTTACCCTGTCTGATAAATGAAAGTACTGATTCATCCTTATTATCTGCATCAATAATTCTGACTGAATCTTGCTCTTGTTCTAATTGCCATAAAGCTGGTTCATTAAGATAAAGATTATTCAAAACCTCATCAAAATGTTGCATCTTTTTATTAAGCGGATCATTTAATTCAGCCCAGTCAAGTGCATCATTATACCGCCATTCAAGATACTGCCCGAATTCACTACCCATAAATAATAATTTCTTGCCAGGATATGTCATCTGCAGCGTTACTAAATTACGCAACTGATCAAATTGCATGTCTCGTTTGCCAAACATTTTATTCATTAAGCTGCGTTTTCCATGAACAACCTCATCATGTGATAAAGGCAAGATAAAATTTTCACTCATGCGATACATAAAAGAAAAAGTAGCTAAATTATAATTATATTTTCTAAAAAGTGGGTCCATCTCATAAAAGCGAAGAATATCATTCATCCACCCCATATTCCACTTAAAGTCAAAACCTAAACCACCATTTTCGATTCGTCCAGTTATTTTAACTTGTGCAGAACTTTCCTCAGCAATCATTAAGCTTTCGGGATGCTTGCCTTTTACTATTCGATTAAGCTGATGCAAGAATTCGATCCCTTCCAAATTACGATTGCCGCCATATTTATCTGGCTTCCATTCATTTGGTCTTCGATCATAATCTCGATATAGCATGTTAGAAACTGCATCTACTCTTAAACCATCAATGTGATAATATTCTAACCAAAACAAGGCACTTGACAGCAAGAATGACTGAACTTGAGGCTTACCCAAATCAAAATTAAGGGCACCCCAACCTTTATTTTGAGCACGCCATTTTTCAGCATATTCATAACAAGGTGTCCCATCATAATATGCAAGTGCGTCTTCATTAATACAAAAATGGCCTGGAACCCAATCCATAATCACCCCAATATTTTCTTGATGGCATTTTTCTACAAAATCCTGTAATTGCTCTGGAGTTCCATAGCTAGCTTCAAGTGCAAAATATCCAGTTGTTTGATAACCCCAAGAGGCATCTAGAGGATGAGCAGTTAAAGGCATGAACTCAATATAGTTAAAACCATGTTTTTTAACATAAGGAATTAACTCATCTTTGAAATCTTTAAGATTATAGGCAGTCCCATCTTCATGTTTCTTCCAAGAACTGGGATGTACTTCATAGATGTTAATTGGTCGGGCAAATAAATTCGCACGTTTATTTCTCCCTATCCAGCTACCATCTTTCCACCTTTTATTAGCAAGTGTAGTAACTACAGCAGCGTCGGCTGGACGTGATTCAAATTGAACTGCCATCGGATCAATTTTCATAATCTCTTTTCCATTATTTAATTTGATCAAGTATTTATAAAATTGACCTTCTTGCGGCAGATTGGTTTCAACACTCCAGATTCCAAAATTGTTTTTAGTCATTGGTAAACTTTTACCCCATTGGTTAAAATCACCAACTAGCCAAACTTTTTGGGCATTCGGAGCCCAAACTCTAAAAGCATAATTTTTGTTTTCTTTATGACATCCTAACAAATCTTGCAAATATAGCTCTTGACCCTGAGCAAAGTCCTCATATTTCTGTGTTTCTGTCTCCTTTTTCATATTTTCTCCTCCCAAGAAGATATGCTAAAAGTGCAATTGGTATCTATACATAGGCACTTTCTTAATACAATTGTAATCCCTTTCATTACTTCCGTCTACAAAAAAGTTAACTAAAATTTACGTAAAAAAAGAACAAGATTTTTAAATAAACCTTGTTCTGATATGTATATATTAAATTTTTTTATAAATTAGAATCGTTAAGTGACTGAATATAGTTATATGCTTCTTGGCCTGCAATACTTCCGTCACCCACTGCATTTGCGATTTGACGAAGATCTTTTGATCTTACATCCCCCATTGCAAAAATACCGGCCACTTTGGTATGCATCTTTTCATCAGTAGGGATCCAGCCAAATTCATCCAAAATACCTAAATCTTTAAAGGCTGCAGTTTGAGGAACTACTCCTACGTAGATAAAGACACCAGCAACTTTAAGCTTTTTCACTTCGCCATTAGTTTTATCTTTGTAAGTTACTGATTGAACTTTATTTTCATCGCCATCGATTGACTCTATCTGGGCATTCCAAATAAATTTGATTTTATCATTAGCAAAGGCGCGTTTTTGTAAAATAGGCTGCGCACGTAACTTATCACGGCGGTGAATAATCGTAACTGATTTTGCTAATTGAGCTAAATAGATACCTTCTTCAACAGCTGAATCACCACCACCAATTACTGCAACATCTTCATCTTTAAAAAATGCCGCATCACATACCGCACAGTAAGAAACTCCTTTTCCTGCATATTCTTCTTCGCCAGGAATATTGAGTTTTTTATGATCCGCACCGGTTCCAATAATTACAGCTTTAGCTGAATATTCACCACTATCTGTGACAACGATTTTTTTATCTTCTTCAACTCTAACAGCTTTAACATCGCCATACTTAAATTCCGGTTTAAACTTCATAGCTGATTGATACATTTTTTCACCCAGCTGCGGTCCTTTGATCTCCGTAAAACCTGGATAATTATCAATTGCATCAGTATTATTCATTTGACCGCCATATATACCACGATCAAGCATCAGTACACTTAAATTTGCACGAGCTGCATATAAAGCAGCCGTAAGACCAGCTGGTCCTGCACCGATAATAATTACATCATAATCTGTTGACATTTTCTCGCCTCAGTTTCTCTTACTATTTGTAAGAATTATTTTACTATGAGGAAAAAATAATTACAAGGATTTTGCTTAAAGTCGAATTTCAGGTTTTGGACTTCTACCCATCATTGCTTCAATTTCTTTATCAACATCAGCATTTTCATATAAAACGCGGTAAACAGCTTCGTTAATTGGCATGTCGATTTGCTTTTCTTGAGCTAGCTCATGGACAGCTTTTACAGTAGTAGCCCCTTCAACAACTTGACCCATATTTTCCAAGACATATTCCAAAGTTTTACCTTCACCAATTTGCTTTCCGGCACGCCAATTTCTTGAATTTACAGACGTACAAGTAACAATCAAGTCACCAATACCAGATAAACCACTAAAAGTCATTGGGTCTGCACCAAAATATTGCACACCCAAACGAGTAATCTCAGCTAACCCTCTTGTCATTAAAGCCGCCTTAGCATCATCGCCATATTTCTTACCAACTAAGATACCTGCAGCGATTGCTATTACGTTCTTAACAGCTCCACCTACTTCAACACCAACTAGGTCGGAATTAGTGTAAAAACGTACATAATTATTAGAAAATAGCTTTTGAACTACCTCAGCATTTGCTTGGTTAGTTGAAGCACATGTAATCGCAGTTAAATCTTTTTGGGCTACATTTTCTGCATGGCTTGGTCCAGAAATTGCAACTATTTTATCACTATCATTAGGATAGATCTCTTCAGTTAAAATATCAGAAATCAATTTCTTACTGCCGGGCTCAATCCCTTTAGTAGCAGTAACTAAAAGTGGTTCAGTCTTAATTTCATCTAAAACTTGTCTTACATTTTTTGCAACAATTCTAACAGCCTTTGTTGGTAACACAAATAAAACAATATCTGCGCCGGTTAAAGCTTGTTTTAAATCACCAGTAGCTGGTACGTTAGGATTTAATTGCCAATTTTTCATGTAGTGGGTGTTGGTATGATGTTCATTTATTTCTTGATTAACTTTCTCAATATTTCCATACAAGACAACATCATTGCCATTATCTGCGAGCATAGAGCCTAATACAGAACCCCATGAACCATTTCCTAAAACTGCTATTTTTGTCATTTTAAAACCTAAACTTTCTATCCAAAATATCTAAAATTTTCTCTCAATCTCTATTATACGGGTATTTTAATCCGCTGCCAGCTAAATACCATTTTGGATGTACAACATTACGTCGATAAATCCATACAATGATTGCTGCAAAAAATAATACCAGACTCAACGCTTGGGAAACCCTAATTGTATTTGCAATATATAAACTGTCCGTCCGCATACCTTCTACAAAGAAACGAACACATGAATACCAGATTACGTAACTTAAAAAGATTTCTCCACGTTTAAATAAATGCTTTTTGTGGCGTAAACATAAAATAATGATTAACCCGATTAAGTTAAAGAAAGATTCATACAAATATGTCGGTCGATAATAATGCCCATTTATGTACATCTGTTGAATTATGAATTCAGGCAAATGTAAATGCTGCAAAAATGCTAAAGTCGTTCTTGCGCCATGTGCTTCCTGATTCATAAAATTACCCCAACGAGCAATTACTTGAGCAGCCATTACCCCTGGTGCAATAATATCAAGCATCAACCAAATTGGCAGCATTCGGATATGACAAAAGATAATCAAGACAATGATACCGCCAATTAAACCACCATATATTGCAATTCCCCCATTCCAGATTGCAATAATCTGGTCTGGATGTTGAGAAAAATAGCCCCATTCAAAAATCACATAATAAATTCTGGCACAGATAAATCCTATCGGAACAGCCCAGAGCAAAAAATCAATAAAATCATCTGGCATGATATGACGTTTTTTACCTTCAGAGATTGCCATTAAGGTGGCCACAACAACTCCAGTAGCCATTAAAATGCCATACCATCTCACTGATAAAGATCCAATTTGAAATGCAACCGGATTAAGTGCAATCCACATTAATGCTTTTCCTCCTTTTGAGAATTGTCAGAAATAAGCTCTGTTAAATTCTCTTCAAATTTTTGACTAGCATCATAACCCATCTTTTTAGCTCTAAAGTTCATTGCAGCTACTTCGATGATGATTGCTAAGTTACGACCAACTTTTACTGGAAGAGTCACTTGAGGAACTGGCACACCAAAAATCTCTTGTGTTTGTTCATTAAAACCCAGTCTATCGTAATTGCTATTAGGATCCCAATTTTCAAGACGTGTAATCAATTGGATCTCGGTACTATCTTTAACAGAACCTGCACCAAACAAATTCATAATATCGATAATTCCAATCCCTCTAATCTCCATTAAGTGTTTCAAGATCTTTGGGGCTTCTCCTACAACTGTCTTTTCATCCTTTTGGTAAACATCTACTCGATCATCTGCAATTAGACGATGACCTCTCTTAACTAAATCAAGCGCAGTTTCTGACTTACCCACCCCTGAGTTTCCAACAATTAAGACACCCATTCCATAGATTTCGACTAATACGCCGTGAATACTCTTACGTGGGGCCAATTTTTCATCTAAATACTGGGTTAATACACTAGATAAATGAGTAGTAGCCATTGAACTATGAAGTACAGGGATGTTCGCATTAGCTGCTGCTTGAAGTAATTCATCTGGAATTGGCAGATCTCTTGAAATTACAAAACAAGGTGTCTGTTTTGTGGCCATCTTACTAAAAACTTTTAACCGCAAATCATGATCCAAATGTGCTGCATATGAGATTTCTGTTCTACCTAAAAGTTGAATTCTTTCTTGAGGATAGAAATCAAAGTAACCAGTTAACTCTAAGCCAGGTCTAGAAATATCTGAAACAGCAATGGTATGGTCTTTTAAATATTTATCTCCTTCAACAACCTTTAAAGTTGGATTATTTTTTACTAATTCTTCAACTGTTACCGCATCTGTCATAATAAACCTCTATTCATCCATATCTTTAACCGACACATTTTTCGGTTTTCTTTTTTTATGCTTTCTTGAATTATTTCTTTTATTAGTTGGTTTATTAAAATAATAAATTAACCAGATGATAAGAGCAACCAATAATGCAAGCGGAATCAGAGCAAACAAAAACTTTATCAATACTAAAGCAATTGCCAGTACTATTAAAATCGTCATTACTAACAAAAAAATCACTAAAAAGCTCATTATTTACTCCTTAATTAGGATTACTTTGACTTAACTTCCACTGTAAATAAGCATAGATAAAGTCATCGATCTTACCATCCATCACGCCATTAACATCACTAGTTTCAAAATTTGTACGATGGTCTTTAACCATATTATATGGATGAAAGACATATGATCTAATTTGTGAACCAAAGCCAATATCCATTTGATTTCCTTTTAGAGCTTGTGTTTGCTTACGCTTTTTTTCTTCTTCTAATTGAAACAATTTAGCTCTTAACATATTCATTGCCGTTTCTCTGTTTTGTAATTGAGAACGCTGGGCTTGTGAAGCTGTGACAATTCCAGTTGGCAAGTGCGTAATACGTACGGCACTTGAAGTCTTATTAATATGCTGACCACCCGCTCCACTAGAGCGGTAAACATCAATTCTTAAGTCATCAGGGTTAATATCAATTTTAATACTTTGGTCAATTTCTGGAATAACTTCAACCGAGGCAAAAGAGGTATGTCTTCTTTTAGCTGAATCAAAAGGCGAAATACGCACTAAGCGATGCACACCGTTTTCAGATTTAAGTAATCCAAACGCGTTATTGCCTTGAATTCTAATACTTACGCTCTTTACTCCTGCCTCATCACCAGGCTCATAGTCTTCAATTTCAAATTTTAATCCATGACTTTCACAATATCTTTGATACATTCTCAAAAGCATATCAGCCCAGTCCATGGCTTCTGTTCCACCGGCTCCTGGATGAATTTCCATCAAAGCATTATGCTGATCATATGTATCAGATAGCAATAAATTTAATTCATATTCATGAAAACTAGTATTTAGCTCTGACATTTGCTGACTCAATTCCTCTTGTAAATCTTTGTCAGGATCAGCTTTTAAAAGATCAAGTGCAACTTCAGCATCTTCAAAATCACTGCTCAATTTTTTGAATTTTTCACTTTTTTCCTTCATTTGATTAGTTTGATTAATCAAATTTTGTGCATTTTCTTGATCATCCCAAAAGTTAGGTTCTGCCATTTTCGATTCATTAATTGCAATACTTTCATTTAACGAATCGAAGTCAAAGAGACCTCCTAAAATGATTTAGTTTTTCAGATAGAGTTTGTAATTGATTTTGAATTTCACTAACTTCCATAATTTCCTCCTAAAATAAAAGAGGAGACTCACGCCTCCTCTTTTATACTTAACGACTAAGATTTTGTCTAATTTGTGCTTTCATAAATAAGCGAGTAGCGTCAAATTCAATGTTGCTGATCATTTCTTCAAACATTCTATAACCAGCTTCTTGATATTCAACAAGTGGGTTCAATTGACCATATCCACGTAAACTAATCGATTGACGTAGTTGATCCATGGCATCAATATGATCAGTCCAGCGATCATCTACGACACGCAAGATAACAACTTTTTCAAACTCTAGCATTTGTGCTGGATCAGCGAGTTGTTCTTCTTTTTCTTTATAGTTTTCTTCAGCTAAATCGTAAAGCTTTTGCTTTAATTCTTCAGCTGTCAAATTCTTCAAGTCGATCTTTTTAGCAGTTTCTTCATCTGTAATACTTGAAGCTATAAAGTCACGTAATTGGTCATTACGCCAATCTTTCTTATCACCTTGGGTATACATATCAACTTGGTGTGAGATTGTGCGCTTGATCATTGGCATCAGAACCTTCTTTAATGATTTATCTTCATTAATAACTTGCATTCTTTCGCCATAGATTATTTCACGTTGAGTTCTCATAACATCATCGTATTGCAAAGTCTGCTTACGAGTATCGTAGTTGTTACCTTCAACACGTTTTTGAGCCGATTCAACTTGCTTGGTGATCATTCTACTTTCGATGACTTTATCATCATCATTGTCGGAAACTCTATCCAAAAATGCCTTAACCCGATCTGAACCAAAACGTTTCATCAAATCATCTTCAAGAGAAAGATAAAAACGGGTATAACCTGGATCACCTTGTCGACCAGAACGACCACGAAGCTGGTTATCAATACGGCGAGATTCATGTCTTTCAGTACCAATAACTGCTAAACCGCCCAATTCCTTAACACCAGGCCCAAGCTTAATATCAGTACCACGACCAGCCATGTTAGTAGCAATAGTCACTGCTCCACGCTGACCAGCATTCATGATGATTTCAGCTTCTTTAGCATGGTTTTTAGCATTCAAAACAGCATGAGGAATACCTGCAGCATCAAGCATCTTACTCAAACGTTCAGAACTTTCAATTGCAACTGTACCTACCAAAACGGGTTGACCTTTAGCATGACGTTTCTTAATTTCATCAACTACTGCTTCAAATTTAGAATCTAAAGTTGGATATAAGATATCAGGCATATCTTTTCTAGCAATTGGTCTGTTAGTTGGAATTGTGATAACTTGCATGTTGTAAATTTCACGGAATTCCTCTTCTTCAGTTTTAGCAGTACCAGTCATACCTGAAAGCTTCTTATACATTCTAAAGAAGTTCTGGTAAGTAATTGTTGCCTGGGTCTTAGATTCTTCTTGAATCTTTACGCCTTCCTTAGCTTCAATAGCTTGGTGAAGTCCATCTGAATAACGACGACCTTCCATTACACGTCCGGTAAAGGAGTCAACAATCATAACTTCGCCATTTTGAACTACATAGTCAATATCTTTGAGCATGATATAGTTAGCGCGTAGAGATTGATCAATGTGGTGAACTAAAACTTGATTATCAATATCGTAAAGGTTCTTTAAACCAAAATGCTTACATGCCTTCTCAATACCCTGATTAGTCAAATTAATTGTCTTAGTTGGCCAATCAATCTTGTAGTCACCATGATCTTCATCATCGTCAACATCATCATCGCTTTTATCTTCAACCAAAGTCTTAACAAAGCGATCGGCACGAATATATTCACTGTTTGCCTGTTGAGCTTGACCTGAAATAATCAATGGAGTTCTGGCTTCATCAATTAAAATTGAGTCAACCTCATCAATGATTGCGTAATTAAGTGGTCTTTGAACCATTTGTTCCTTATAAACCACCATGTTATCACGTAAATAGTCAAAACCTAATTCCGAGTTCGTTGAATAAGTAACATCGCAATTATAGGCTTCACGCTTTTCATCTGCAGACATTGAGTTCAAGTTTAAACCAACTGAGAGTCCGAGCCATTTGTATAATTGTCCCATTTCACTTTCATCACGAGATGAAAGGTATTCGTTAACAGTTACAACATGAACTCCCTTACCAGTCAAGGCATTCAAATAAACTGGCATAGTAGCAGTCAAAGTCTTACCTTCACCAGTCATCATTTCGGCGATATTACCGAAGTGAAGCGCAATACCCCCAATTATTTGAACACGGAATGGATATAAACCCAAAACTCTTTTAGCACCTTCACGTGCTGTAGCAAAGGCTTCAGGTAAAAGATCATCTAAACTTTCACCATTTTTAATTCTTTCACGAAATTCAGGTGTTTTTGCTTGAAGATCTTCATCTGATAATTTTTCATATTCACTTGCTAAAGCTTCAACTTTATCTGCAAGTCTTTCAAATTTCTTTAATTCACGTTTATCGCTATCGTAAAGTTTTCTTAGAATGTTTGCCATTAAATCGGTCCTTAAGTGTAAATTTTGTGCACAAATCTAAAGATACTAAGTAATTTTAACATTTTTCTGGAAAATGAGAAACCCACTTATCCACAAAAAATACCCTTAAGCCAAACTTAAGGGTATTTATATAAATTAAGCAATTATTCGTTAGTTTCGATTAAGCCGTAACTACCATCATTTCTACGATATACAATGCTTGTGCCGTTAGTGTCTGCATCTTCAAAGATAAAGAAATCGTGACCTAATAGATCCATTTGCAAAACTGCTTCTTCAGCATTCATTGGCTTTAAATCCAAGTGCTTGTTACGAACAATGTTAAATTGTTTTGGAGTTTGTTCTTCTTCTTCAACATTTTCATAGAAGAAGTCCTTTAAGCCTTTTTCACGACTCTTACGATTGATTCTAGTCTTGTACTTTCTAATTTGACGCTCTAATTTTTCAGAAACAAAGTCAATACTCTTGTACATATCGTCTGTCGTATCTTCTGCACGAAGAACCAAGTATGGAAGAGGAATAGTAACTTCAACCTTTGCTGAATGATCAGGATAAACTCTCATATTTACATGAGCAATAACGTCTGATTCAATTTCAAAGTACTTTTCTAGCTTTTCTAATCTCTTTTGAACATAGTCTCTTAATGAGTCGGTAACTTCAATATTTTCTCCACGAACGTTGTATTTTAACATTATTGATTCTCTCCTTTCAAACGTCTTTTGACGTTTTCTTTACACTTATAGTATAGCAAATATGGAAGCGCTTTGCCTATTTATTTATCTAGCAATTGTAAAACTAGTGATTTTTAAATTAGGGTAGCTTTGCTTTAGTGCGTCACGTGCATGATACAGGGTTCTGCCAGTAGTATAAATATCATCTAAGAGTAAAACCCGGCCAGACAGATTATATTTTTTTATAGCCCTAAAAGTTTGTTTACTGGCTAATCTTTCTTCCTTATTTTTTTGTCCTTGCGCTTTTTCAGAATCATCTTTAATTAAACTAGGCGTCAATTTCACCAAGTCACCATAAATTTCACTAATTGTATCAAATTTTCTTTTTTGAAAATGACTAGGAGAGCTAGGTATTGGGACATAAAAATCAGCTGGAGGAAGTTTTTTTACTAGATAACTTAATACTGAATGTAATACAAAATCACCGTAGCGCTTATAGTTAACCATCAGGTCGTGAAATGCATCATTATAGTGATAAAGTGCTTTATTTTTTAATAAATCCTCAGAATAAATTCTTTGCCATCTCTGACAATCTAAACATAAGTTGGAAGAAAAATTTGCTTCTAAAGCCTTATTACAATTGATGCAAGTTACACCAGCTATTTTCTCAAACTTATTGAAACAGCTTTTACATACAGGATACTCTTCATTTTTCAAACTAAAAAATAGACTTTTATAATGGAGTTGAACTTTAAAATAACTTTGACAAAGTAGACATTTATTCATCGATTCATTTTCCTAATTTGGTAATTTGCCTGTCTCAAACTTTTCGTATAGTGGTGATAACAAAATAAAACCAGCCCTGTTCGATCATCTTTATTTCGTCCTACACGACCTGCAATTTGAATTAGACTCGGTGTATTATAGATCTCATCATCTGCCGCTAGCACAATAACTTGCACACTTTTAAAAGTAACTCCTCTTTCCAAAATCGTTGTAGTTAGCAAAATATCCAGCTCTTGATTTCTAAATTGCCGTACTTTGTTTTGTCTATCTTTATCTGCAGCATGAACACTGGCGATTTTTAGTTTTGGAAAAGTATTTTCAAATATTTGATGATATGTAGGAAGTTGAGCAATTCGAGGAACAAAAATCAATAAGGGCTTTTTATTATCGATAATCTTTTTTATTTGCTTAACTAACTTAGGATGCAGCTTATTTTTCTTAAAAAATGGGCGCAGATATAGTTGATTTTTAGGAATAGGCAATAATCCTCCATGAAAACGTCGATTCAATAATGAATATCCGATCTCATGCTGTTTTGCCTTTTTCAATAGTTTTTCATCAGGAGTGGCAGTAAGATAAAAGCAACTTCCCTGCATTTTAACTGCTTGTTTTGCTCCAAAATGCAAAACTGGATCATTATGAAATGGAAAGGAATCAACCTCATCAATCACTAGTAAATCAAAAGCTTGATAAAACTTTAGCAACTGATGAGTAGTACAAATAATAAATTGTTCATCATCTGGCTCATGAAATTCCCGACCATGATATTTTCCAATCTTCACCCTAGAAAAAGCCTCACAAAAACGTGGATATAATTCATCCACCACATCAATTCTTGGTGTTGCAATTGCTGCTGTTTTTCCTGCTGATAAACAAGTCTTAATGACACCAAACAGCATTTCAGTTTTGCCAGCTCCAGTTACTGCGTGAACTAGATGATCTTTATGTTTATTAAAAGACTCAATCAATTCGTTTGAAACCCTTTCTTGAGCTTGAGTTAATTTTCCTTGCCAAGTTAAACCACCATCAATTAACGGTTTATAATGCTTGGCATTTAGATTACGATATAAATAA
This sequence comes from uncultured Lactobacillus sp., assembly GCF_947367085.1. Classification (GTDB taxonomy): domain Bacteria; phylum Bacillota; class Bacilli; order Lactobacillales; family Lactobacillaceae; genus Lactobacillus. Next base: position 29,812 of record NZ_CANBCP010000015.1, read on the forward strand.
TCCTTTTCACATATCCTGCCTAGACCAATACAATTTCTACAATATCTTTCTTGATTAGGCAAAAAGAAATTCGAAAATTGATTACACCGCTGACAAATCCCGTTTTTCATCGCTGGGACTTTTTCAAAATCACTGTTTATGTTATTGTTTATCTGATCAGCTAGACATTGTCGACCATACATTTTACTCATTTAATCACCTCATTATTTATTACACGAAAAGAGGCTTTATTTTTGTCAACTAATAAAAATGATTATTTAACAATTAAGCAAAACGGCGAAAGCCAACTAGTTATCAAAAAAAGTAAATTCATCTGTAATTTAGCAAGAAATGAAAATGAGCATCAAGCTCAAGAATTTATTGAAACAATCAGTAAAAAATATCATGACGCAACACATAACACTTATGCCTATACAATTGGGCAAAATGATGAACACGTCAAAGCAAGTGACAATGGAGAACCTTCTGGCACAGCCGGCATTCCTGAGTTAAAAGCTCTACAACTGATGAATTTAAAAAATGTAACTGCAGTTGTAACTCGATATTTTGGTGGAATAAAATTAGGAGCAGGCGGCTTAATTCGTGCCTATTCAAATAGTGTAACTCATGCAGCTCAAGAAATAGGCGTCGTACGTAAATGCCTACAGCAAGAAATTTCAGTTGAAATAGCCTATGCTAATTTAGATCGGATAAATCATTATTTGGAGCAAAAACAAGTTTTTGTTTCAAATCGGGAATTTGCTACCAATGTCAAAATAGACGTCTTTCTTGACTTAGATAAGATCGGAGATTTTAAAAACGAAATTATCGAGATTCTATCTAATAATGTTACTTTTACAGCAGGACAAAAGCGATACAACGAAATTCCCATCATCGCAAACAATTATCACGAGCAATAAAAAAGACGCCCACAGCGTCTTTTATTTTTTATCTTGTTTTTCATCACTTAAATGGTGTGTTTTAACTTCTGGATCTGCTCTCATCATCTTGTTGATCATCTTCTGCAAGAAATGCAGTAAAGGTTTATAGTGCTCACCCAGTAGTCCAATTGTTTCCACAAATAATTCAAGTGCAAACATTAAGCCAACAATCAATGGCCAAATTCCCCAGCTAGGAGCCGCAATAAAGAGTAATGATACAAATGAAAAAATTAACGATAAACCATAAATCGCCAACACAGTTTGACGATGAGTTAATCCCATTTTCATCAATTGGTGGTGCAAGTGGTGCTTATCAGCTTGAGAAATTGGCTTTTTATTTAGTTTGCGACGAATCATCGCATAAATAGTATCTGTAATTGGTACTCCCAAAATGATAATTGGCACTAACAATGAAATGAAAGTTACATTCTTCAAGCCTTTTAGTGATAATACCGAGATCATAAAACCAATGTATAAAGCACCCGTATCACCTAAAAAGATCTTTGCCGGATGGAAATTATAAGGCAAAAAGCCTAATAAACAAGCTGCCAGCATAATACACATAATCGGAACATAATGCTGCCAAGTATGTAAGAAAAAGAAACCAACGATTCCCATAGTTGTCAAGGAAATCATTGAAACCCCAGTAGCTAGTCCATCTAACCCATCAATTAAATTTACGGCATTAGTTAAAGCTAAGATCCAAAATACGGTAATTGGCAAACTCCACCAGCCAAGCTGAATATCTCCTAACCAAGGTAAAGATATTTCATTCATTTTAATGCCAGCCAAGAAATAAATTACCAGTGAGGCAATAAATATCCCTAACATTTTTTGGCGAGGCTTTAATTCTAAAATATCGTCAATTAGTCCCGTTAAGATAATTACACTCGAAGCCAATAATATGGAAAATAGCTCATGAGTTGGAAACTCATTACGCAGTAAAACAAATTCTCCAATATTAAAAGCTACAAAGATGCCCAATCCTCCAATTGTAGGCATTGGCTTTTTATTAACCCGTCTTGCATTCGGATTATCCACAGCACCTAAAACGAAAGCTAACTTTCGTATAAACGGTGTGATTGCTGCAGAAATTATAATAAGTAAAAATATTTTAACTATATTCTGAAACATAAAAAGCTACTTTCTTAAACTTCTGATTTTAATTATACAAATTGAGAAAGCTTAAAACAACTGACAATGTTAAAGAAATAATAAAAAAAACCAAGCATTAACTTGGTTTTTTTATTTGGCAATTGCAACTGCCCGTTTTTCTCGAATAACTGTAACTTTAATATTACCAGGATATTCCATATCATCTTCAATTTGATTTTTGATATCTCTTGCTAAAATAACAGTTCTATCATCAGAGATTTTATCTGGTTCAACCATTACTCTAATTTCACGTCCCGCTTGAATAGCATAAGCTTGACAAACGCCTTGGTGACTTTTAGCAATTGTTTCTAATTGTTCAAGTCTTCTAATGTAATTTTCAAGAGATTCACTTCTTGCCCCCGGTCTAGCTGAAGATATTGTATCAGCAGCTACCACCAATTCAGCAATAAATGATAATTTTGGTACATCTCCATGATGTGCCGCAATCGCATTAATAACCAAATCTGGTTCATGATATTTACGGGCTAATTCAACACCAATTTCTACGTGAGAACCCTCGATCTCATGATCGATGGATTTTCCAATATCGTGTAATAATCCCGCGCGTACCGCTATTTTTTCATCTAATCCAAGTTCGGCAGCCATCACTCCGGTTAATTTTCCTACTTCAATCGAGTGAGCCAAGACATTTTGACCGTAAGAAGTTCTATACTTCAGCCGTCCCAAAATCTTAACAAGTTCAGGGTGCATCTTATGAATACCTAATTCCATAAGTGCATTTTCACCGGCTTCATAGATATCGGCATTTACTTCTTTACGAGCTTTGTCAACCATCTCTTCAATACGAGCAGGATGAATACGCCCATCTTTAACCAAACGCTCCAAAGCCCTTTTGGCTATTTCACGTCTAATTGGATCAAAGCCACTTAGAACAACAACATCTGGTGTGTCATCAATTATTAAATCTATTCCTGTTAATGCTTCAAAAGAGCGAATATTTCGACCTTCACGGCCAATAATTCTTCCTTTCATATCATCGTTAGGAAGATTTACAACTGAAACTGTCTTTTCAGAAACAGTATCGGCAGCACTACTTTGAATAGCTTCAACAATCACCTTACGAGCAAAATGATCAGCCTTGGCTTGAACTTCTTCATTACTTTCACGAATAAGCTCTGCACGCTCAGATACTAATTGGTCGGATAAATTATCCAAAACAATCTTTTTAGCTTGTTCAGGCTCTAATTTTGCCACTTCAAACAGCTTTTGTTCTCTTTGCTCGATTAATTCATCAGCATGTTTTTGTTTTTCTTGAACTTGAGCTTCTAACTGCTTAACTTGATTTTCCTTTTGTGTGATTTTTGCGTCTTTTTGATCTAATAAATTATCCTTATGATCAATTGCATCTTCACGTTGCAGAAGTCTATTTTCTTGTTTAGAAACTTCTTGACGCCGCTGATTTAATTCATTATCAACACGTTCACGGTATTGATGAATTTCTTCTTGTGCCTCAAGAATCTTTTCTTTTTTAGCATCTTGAGCTTCTTTTTTTATACTCTGTGCCTGGAGCTTTCGCTTTTCAACTTCAGCATTTATAGCCGCGAGTTTTTCATTTGCTTGATCCAGGATATGATCTGCATCATGTTGTGCATTTGCAGCTTTCTTCTCCCACTTATGTTTACGTAGGCCATATCCAGCTGCACCACCAATTAGGATAGAAACAATAGCGATAGCTGCAGAAATTAAAACTATACTTGTTGTATTTATCATATTTACTATCGCCTTTTTAAATCAGAATTATTTCACACATATTAATAATAAAAGTCGAAAGCAGTAAAGTCAATCCAACTGCAAAAAGACCTTGGTCTTAAAAACCAAGGTCTAAATTAATTTCTTCACTATTTTTTATCGTCTTCTTTTTTGCTGTTACTCACATCATCTTTGGAATCTTTTTTCATTGATTCTTTAACTTTTTCAGGATCTTCACGATCTTGAATTGATTCAGCATCTATACCGTAAGCAGCTCGAACTTTACCCATAACTTCGTCATAAACGTCCGGATGATCTTGTAAGTATTGCTTAGCATTCTCGCGTCCTTGACCAATACGATCATCCCCATATGAATACCAAGAACCAGCTTTATTAATAATGTCTTTATCTGCAGCCATGTCAATTAATTCACCTGTTTGAGAAATTCCATGACCATACATGATATCAACTTCAGCAACTTTAAATGGAGGCGCAACCTTATTCTTGACAACCTTTAACTTAACGCGGTTACCAATTACGTCACTACCTTGCTTAATCTGTTCAGCACGACGAACTTCTAATCTGATTGTAGAATAAAACTTCAAGGCACGACCGCCAGGCGTAGTTTCAGGATTTCCAAACATAACCCCGACTTTTTCACGGATTTGATTAATAAAAATAGCAATCGTTTTAGTTTTAGAAATATTACCTGAAAGCTTACGTAACGCTTGACTCATCAAACGAGCCTGTAATCCTACGTGAGAATCTCCCATCTCACCTTCAATTTCAGCTCTTGGTACTAAAGCTGCAACAGAATCGACAACAAGAATATCAATTGCACCACTTGAAATTAAAGTATCAGCAATCTGTAATCCTTCTTCACCAGTATTAGGTTGAGAAAGAATTAAAGAATCAATATCAACACCTAATGCTTCAGCATAAGCTGGATCCATTGCGTTTTCTGCATCGATGTAGGCTGCTGTCCCACCACGTTTTTGGACTTCTGCTACTGCATGCAATGCCACCGTAGTCTTACCTGAACTTTCTGGTCCATAAACTTCTACAATTCTTCCGCGAGGATATCCCCCTACGCCAAGCGCTGCGTCTAATGCCAATGACCCAGTTGGTACAGTTGAAATCTGGGTATCAACTTTTTCCCCCATTCGCATAACTGCACCTTTACCAAAGTTCTTTTCGATTTTCTTGAGGGCAGCATCTAAGGCTGCTTTTTTTTCATCTTTAGCCAAAATTGGTCCTCCTTATAATGTTTAATTATACTTGTTAATTCCTTAAAAAATCAAGAAATAAGCGAACAAATGTTTTAAAAGATATATTTATTATACAAATTAGAACTCAACTCATATGCATTTCCTTGCTGTTGCATGGATTTAA
>NZ_CANBCP010000016.1 GCF_947367085.1 uncultured Lactobacillus sp.
ATTCGGTTAGAAGAAAACAAAATCAAAGAAAAAGAACCAAGCTACTCTGAGGTAGCTTGATTCTCATTCAATTACTCCTCATCAACAGGATTTGACAAAGAGCCAAAAAAAGACGCCACTTACGTGACGTCTAAGCGCTAATTCAAAATTAGCCCAATTTTTCTTCCAATGAAGCATCTTCGTCTGCTGCAAACAATGGACTTTCTTCAGTGTTAGTAAGACGATCATTAAGCATAGCGTCGTGAACTTGTGCTTCTAAGACGTTAACCATTTGATCTTGGCTGAAGTCAACCATTTGATTAATTTGCAAAGCAGCAATACCAGTTGCTGAAACCCAGTTGGTGATTACGATGTGACGAATACGTTCATTTGAGAATTCAGATGCATCGAATTGTTGTTTGAACTTATCGATTCCCAAATCCATCAAAGTATCCGAAATCATTTGACTTCCAAACTTACCATCTACAAACATTGCACGGAACAAACCAACGTGTTCTTTAGCAAAGTAAATATAAGACAAGTCAAGGTCAATCAATGGATCACCAGTAAAGTTTTGTTGCAAAGTATTGTTTCTGAGCTCATCAGTGATTCTCTTTAATACTTGCGTACGTAAATCAGTCATGTTTGCAAATTCCAAATAAATTGGTTGAGTTGAACAATGTACTGCCTTCGCAATATTTCTTGCAGTTAAGCTTTCAATTCCATCACGAACTGCTAACTTATAAGCTGCATCTAAGATCTTTTGCTTGTCAATCTCTTTTTTTCTAGCCACTTTTATCACCTCACTGTGTGAAATAGAAGATTATCCAGAAATAACGCCAAAAAATTACCCAACAGGTGTTATTTCTTTCATAGCTAATATTATACCAAAAAATAACAAAAGTATAGAGGTAAGTTTTAAAATTGGATTTTTTTATAAACGCTTAAACAAACTTGAACCATCATCACCAGTAAATTGGTCATAATGAGAGTTTACCATTTCAATAACTTCTTGTTTATCTAAGCCCTGACTTGCAGCAAAAGCAAAAAATGCCGCAGACAAAATATAGCCTTTTTCACGATCATCAACTAAATTATCAGAAAATTCCATATCGATAGTATGGTTTTCGTAATCAGTACTTAACTTAATTTCTTTATTTTCAGGTATATCTGCCATAAGAACACCTCATCTTATTTTATTTTTTCTTAATAGTTATACAATATTAATTATATTACATCATTAGAAAGAGTGAAACTTATGCCAACAAAAATTGGTCGTTCATCCTGTACCTCAATCCTAGTAGGTAAAAACGCTACGATTGATGGAAGTGTCATTATCGGTCGTAATGAAGATGCAAAAACCGCATGGCCCAAGCACCTTGCTTTTAATGAGCATAAATTAATTGAAAAAAATCATTTTAATTCCAAAGATAATAAGTTTGAGATGGATTTACCTAAGGAAGTATTTGCTTACTCAAGTACGCCAGAATGGACTGATAAGTATGGCGTTTTTGAAGAAGACGGCATCAACGAATTCCACGTTGCTATGAGCGCAACTGAAAGTGCTTATGCTAATGATCGCGTTCAAAGTTTTGATCCATTTGAAACTGAACACGGCATCTTAGAAGAAGCAATGGTAAGCGTCGTTTTACCTTATATTAAGTCAGCTCGTCAAGGTGTAAAAAGACTGGGAGAAATTGTCGAAAAACATGGCGCAGCCGAAGCTGATGGCATTTTATTTGCGGATCAAGATGAAGCTTGGTATATGGAAATTGGTTCGGGCCACCACTGGGTAGCTCAAAGAATCCCTGATGATTCTTATGCAGTAGTTGCCAATCAACTTGCAATTCAAGTAATTGATTTTGACAAGCCAAGTAACTTTTTATATTCACAAGGTATTCAGGATTTCGTTTACTCTAATCATCTTTGGCCTAAAAATAAGCCTTTTAATTTCAGAGAAATTTTTGGCACCCATGACGATTCTGATTTAGCTTACAACACACCTCGTGTTTGGAGTGGACAAAAATTATTAACACCATCTATTGAGCAAGATCCAGAAAGTTTTGATTTACCTTTTATACAAAAAGCTGATCGTCCCATTTCAATTCAAGATGCCCAACGTGTTTTAAGTGATCACTATAACGGCACACCTTACGATTTAACCAATCCTAAGAATAAAAACCAAGCTACCTATCGTCCAATTACTGTTGCTACTACCCAAGAATCCCACTTACTCCAGCTCAACGGCAGAGACATGATTCATTGGCTAGCAATGGGAATTGCAGCTCAAAGCGTTTATATTCCATTTTATCCACAAGGCACTAAAGTTCCAACCATGTTTAAATATGGAAAAGAGACCTACTCTTCAAATTCTGCATATTGGGTATTTAAGCTCGCCAGCGTCTTAGTTGATCGCTCCTGGAATAAATACGCAACTTATTTAAATAATACGCAAAAAGATACTAATTTAGCTTTGAACAAAATTAGAACTAAGTATGACGCATTACTTGCTAAAGAAAATGACGTCAATAAAAAGCAGGAACTAGTAAATAAAGCTAACAAAGAATTAGCTGATACCGCAGTTAAGAATTATCAAGCTTTAAATGCTAAATTAATTACACTTCAAACTGCTGATTCACCACTTCGATTTAAAATGGATCCAAATCTATAAAAATAAGGCACCTAACTAGATGAAGTTAGATGCCTTTTGTGTAGCCTTGATTACTTTAAGCTCTTTTTCACGATCTCTTCGATCCTATATCAGTACACGAAAAGTCACGTTTTTTATTTAGAATAAGAAAAAAAGCATCTTCACAGATGCCAATTTTCTTATTCAATTTTACATATAGTGCAAATTACCCCAGTCGTTTTTAGGCTCTAAATGAACAATTGTCTGACAATTTGGACATGTATTTTTACCAAATTTTGCATCATAAATTGCATTGCACTTAGGACATTTGAACTTAAATTTCAGTTCTGACAACAATTTTTTAATATGGAGTTCTGAGTCAGCCATTTTTATACTTCCTTCCTTGATTAACGGATTGCTTTTGTAGTTTCCTTATCAAAGAAGTGTGCCTTGTTAACATCAAAGCCCATCTCAACTTTGTCTCCAGGTTTATGATAGTCTCTTGCGTTAACAATTGCGACAAATTCGGTCCCATCAACTTTTTGGTAAAGTTGAATAGTTGAACCCAAAAGTTCTGAAACAACTACTTCTGACTTAACAACAGCATTTGGCCAAGTTTCCAAGAAGGCTTGTTCAGAGTGAATGTCTTCTGGACGAATACCAAAGACAATATCTTTATCTCCATAGCCTTTTTCTTCAAGCATCTTAGCTTTACCTTCCGGAATTTCGATATTCAAGCCTTTACCATCAGAAATGCGACCATCTTTATAGTGAACATTGAAGAAGTTCATTTGAGGAGAACCAATAAATCCGGCAACAAACATATTTACTGGTTCATTATAGACTTCAAGCGGTGTACCAATTTGTTCAACTTTACCAACTGACATTACGACCACTCTATCAGCTAAAGTCATCGCCTCAGTCTGGTCGTGAGTAACATAAATTGTAGTAGTACCTAAATCTTGATGCAATTTTGCAATTTCAGCACGCATAACAACACGTAACTTAGCATCCAAGTTAGAAAGTGGTTCGTCCATCAAGAAGATCGGAGCATCACGCACAATTGCACGTCCTAAAGCAACACGCTGACGTTGACCACCTGACAGTTCGGATGGCTTTTTATCAAGATAATCTTGTAATCCTAAAATATCAGCTGCTCTTTTTACACGTTTTTCAATATCTTCTTTACTATAGTGCCGAAGCTTTAAACCAAATGCCATGTTATCGTAAATTGTCATGTGTGGATACAAAGCGTAGTTCTGGAATACCATGGCAATATTACGATCTTTAGGGGCAACGTCATTCATTACTTTGTGGTCAATTTTCAAAGTTCCTTCTGAAATATCTTCCAAACCAGCAATCATTCTTAAAGTGGTTGATTTACCACATCCAGATGGACCAACAAAGACGATGAATTCCTTATTTTTAATGTGTAAATCAAAATCGTTAACAGAATATTTATCGTTACCAGCATATTTTTTATAAATATGATTTAAATCAACTTCTACCATTTTCGTACCTCTAGTGTTTCTATTTCTCTTACATAATTAGCATAGCCGAAAATTGTAAGCGCTTTTACTAAAAAGTGACGAAATATGGACGTGATTTTTGTCACTTTATACAAAAATCAAATAGCAAAATACCAAATCATCCATTTGATGTAAGTTTAGATGATATTTTTGCATAAATTTCTCAATTCGATATTCCAAAGTATTGCGATGAACAAACATATTTTTGGCTGCTTGGGTAACGTTACCGCCGACTTTATATAAATTAACAACTAGCTCTTTACTATCATCTTGATTATTAAAGAGTTGACGGAAAGTATGCAAAATCACGCTGTCTTTCTTATTAAACTGCGTATAAAACGATAATGCCGCTTGAGGGATTGTCATTACCTTACTCTGCCAAGAAATCGAGTCATTAATCTTTTCTTCTTCCATAAAAATAGCTGGAAGCTCAGCTTTCTTATCCCATACTAATCCCACTAACAAATGTGTTGTAGTCAAAAAATCGCTATCCATCGTTGTTAAAATACCGTTAAGCTCTTCTTGACTCAAATGACACTGCTCATCAATTACAACCACATTTTCTGGATTTTGCCAAAAATAAGCTACTCGACTACCAAAAAAAGATAGCAATTGATCTTGCCACTGCTTGCGCTCTTCCTTATTTAACTTTTTAACTTGAAAATATAAAAAGCGTAAGTGGCTATTTACTTTCGGCTGAGACTTTTGTCCATTCAAATATAATTGCCAACTAGAAAGCTTATGGTGAATTTTTTTCGTTTCTAAAAGTTGCCAAATTGTTTTTTCTCTTTGAGTTAACGTTTCCTTCGGCAGGTATGCATCCCCATCTTCTAATCGCAAAGCATAAGCATCTTGCGTGGGATTTTTTTGTAATTGCGGAAACAATTCTTGTAATTCTTCAAATTTCATTTTGTTAGCCTAATGCTTCTTAATCATACGTTTATATTCGCTAGGAGCCATTTGAGTTTGCTTTTTAAATACTCTAAAAAAGTAATTTGCATTTTGATATCCACATTCTAAAGCAATATCGTTGATATCTTTATCTGTTGAACGCATTAACTCAATCGACTTAGAAATTCGATAATGATTTAAAAACTGAGCAAAACTCACCTCAGTATTCTTCTTAAATAAGGCTCCTAAATATACTGGACTCAAGTGTAACTCACTAGCAACTTGAATCAAAGTCAGGGGTTCTTGATAACGATGTCTAATAATCTTAACAACCGAGTTAATTGGTTCGGGATAAATTTGTTCATTTTTACGATAATTTGCATAAAAATCCGTCAATAAATCGCAAACCTTGTTTAAAGACGGAGTATGTTCGATCTTAGCAACAGCATCGGTAATGTTAGCATCCACTAATTGATTAGTCCCATAAATTGCCATCAAAACCAGCCGAGCATAATATTTTGCATCTTCAATTGCATTACAATGCAGACGCAATTGCTCAAGATCTTTATTAATTTTTTCATGAAAAGTCGTGATAGGCATATCTTCAAAATCAAGATCATTGCTCATAGATGCCACATCTAATGCCTTTTTAGCATAAGAAAAATCGTTCAAACTAGTTACCTGATTACTTGGTCCATAAAAATGAAACCATGCTAGATACTTTTCAAGTAATGCGGCTACAGCAGCGATTTCCTCTTCTCCAATTTTCTTGCTAATCAAAGCTGTCAAATGATGCTGGCGCATTTTATTGGCAAATAAGCGTAATTGCTCATCATCCGCCTCAAAAATGATATAGGCGTCATTATTACTAAAATATGTGCCAATTACATGATCTTGATCAATCAAAATATCTTTTAATTCTTGCCCAGCATCTAAAACTGCAATTACATAATATTGATGTGTATCAACATCTAGCTCTCCAATTGAATTGCGGCCATTAAGGACATCTTTGATCCTCATACTTTTTGCCATTTGTGAGTTCTCTTTACGCCGCTTAGCCCGATCAATCACGCCTTTTGTCTTCTCAATTACTTCTTCCAGTTCGTCAGGATCAACAGGCTTATTCAAATAATCAATGACTCCTTGTTCAAGACTAATTTTAGCGTATTCAAAATCATTGTAGCCTGATAGAACAATAATTTGAATATCAGATTGCAATTTTTTCACCATTGGTAAAAACTTGGTACCCTCAAGTTCGTCCATATTCATATCTGAAATCAAAATATCAACATTGTGATTTTTGAGATATTCCAAAGCCTGTAGCGGGCTTCGCTCTTCATTTACAATCTTGACATTCAAATTTTCCCAATCGATGATCTTACTCATACCTCTGAGAATCATATATTCGTCATCAACAATCATTAAAGAATACATATTTATCCCCTAAATTTCGTAATCAAATGACAACCTCACAGTGATGCCCCCGTAAGGATTGTTGCTAATTTTCATTGCAAAATTCTTCGTGTAGTTTTTCATTCTTGCATAGACATTTTGTAAGCCGATTGATTTATCACTAACAATTGGCTGTTTTATCTTTTCATTTAGCTTAGATAATTCTGCTTTACTTAATTGCCTACCGTTGTCAATCACTTCAATTACAACACGGTTGTTTTTTAGATAAGCTTTTACTTCTAGAGCGTTGGTATTTTGAGCAAAATTAACACCATGGACAAAATAATTCTCAACTAGCGGCTGCAGTGAAAACTTAGGTAATTTAACCTGCTCTAACTCTTTAGGTATTACAATTTGATAAGCAAGTTTGTCTGGGAAGCGAACTTGGTATAAATAAACATAATTGCCTACAAGTTTAGCTTCTTTTTTCAAGGTAGTCTGGACTTGTGAACTTACATTACTTCTCAAAAGAGCTGCAAAATTATAAACCACTTTAGCTAAGTCACTCGCTCCAATATCTAACGCTGACATCCGAATATATTCTAAAGTGTTGGCCATAAAGTGTGGACTAATTTGGGCCTGCAGAGCCTTCATATGAGCTTCTTGCTGGGCAATTCTAAGTTTATAAATCGTATTAATGTTGTTGTTAATTTCATCAAGCATATGATTGATGCTATCAGACAAAATAGTCAAGTCTTCAAACCGCGAATCAGTAGTATCAATGCTAGCTTCAGCATCATTTTCACTAACAGCATGTATAGTTGAAATAATTAAATTCAATTGCTTACGATAATGGTTAAAAATTGCCATGAAACTAGCAAACAAGGCGAGTAAAACGATGGCTGCGATCGCTAGAATTACAGATATTCTGCGCATCATAATTTCTTTCATCGCTTGATTATCAAAGACAACCAACACTTTATATTGATTATCAACAGTTCTTACCGTTCCTAAAAATCCTGGAATTTCACTCAAATGCTTTCTATCAATTGCCTTTTTAACCAATTTTCTTTCTTTTGTAGAAACTCCATTATCGAAATATTGAAACACTGGTCGATCATCATCCGTCAATGCCCAAACCTGCATATGTCGATTATCTTCAAGCTGCGATAAGCTCTGCTTTAAAGCCGAATTATTAAATTTAGTTCCAACAATTCCAACAACATTTTCTTGTTGAGGATTAATTATGGAGCTATAGAGCATATCATCAATATTATTTTTCTTAATATTAACTACGTTGCCACTTGTGTTTTCAATAGTAGCTTTAAAGGCATTATTGCTATCAATCATTCTGACTTGTAATTCAGTTAAGTTAGAGTTTTTAATAAAAAAATCCTTACTTGTGTACGGCCAATTAAAATAAGGTTGATGACTTAACGTATATTGAGCATATTGACTGGGATTATTTTTTAAATATTCTTCGATATTATTTATACGTTCAGTATTTTCAGAAATATAATCTGCAATATATCTCGTAATTAAAGTATTCTTTTGTAATTCAATGGATACTCGATTTGCAGCGCTACTTTGTATTTGCGCATTTTCACTGTTGAAATTATTAATCGTTGTGGCTGTATAAACTGCTGCAGCTAAAATAATAATTCCAGAAAAAATTGCAACAAATAACTTCATTAGCTTGTGAAGAGAAAGATTCTTCATCATTCGGCCTCAAGTTGATCTGTAATCGTATCAATCCATTTTTTAGAAGAAAAAACTGCCCAGAAGATAGTTGTTGAAATAGTTAAAAAGAGCAAAAAGCCTGGCCAAAATCTGGTTAAAGCTCCAATTACTAATAAACCAGCCAAAAACTTTAATAGGTCTTTGAAGTCAGAAAAGAATTCGACAAAGGCTAGTTTAACTGAATTTTTAAATTCAACATCAAAAGTACTTTCTATTATCAAAGTATAGATACCCACAACTGCGATTACCACCATCACAAAAACAAGTAAAAAGATAATTGGTAGCATCCACATAGTCTTTATTTGAGAAGTTAGATAGAGATCATAAAACAAAAAGAGCTCAAATGCAAAAAAGACATAAAAATGACCATTCGCAGTCCAAAAATACTTTTTATACAGCTGCCACATCTCCTGAAAATGATAATTGTGGTATTCAAACTTATGGTTTAAGAACTCTTCTGTAATCGTTCTTAAGGCAGGTCCTGTACCTAATATAAAAAGCCCTATTAGTGAAAATAACCAAAAGGCTAGATTCAATATCATCAAAACATAGATTGCTATGAAAGCTCTTTGCGTCATTTTTCCTAGCATTTTGCCTGCTCCTTTTCTATATGCTTATCCTATACGACTTCATACTATCACAAAAATCGCTCGATCTTATAATAGGTCGGGCGATTCAAAAGGGGGATAAATATATTTAAATTATTACTTATTCTTAGCTAAGAAAGAATCATATTGCTTTTGAAGAGCTGCTTGAACTCTATCGTATCCAGCATTCTTCAACTCTTTATCCATCTTCTTAATTGTTGGATCTGGATCAGCAGTACCAGTATTTAAGATATCAAGATACTTACTCATAACATTAGAACAGTTAGTAATTTCAGTCTTATATTTAGTTACATCTGGAGTGAATCCAAGTCCTTTAGAGTCTTTAGCATCCTTAATATTTTGCTTACGTTGTTCAATTTGCTTTTGAGTAATAGTATTTTGAGTATAAAGCAAGTCGTTATTACCCATCATCCAAGCAGCAATGAATGTACCAGGCTTGTATTGATCAGTAGTCTTGATCTTGCCTTGAGCTTTATTAGTAAAGTTCCATTGAGTTCCTTGAATACCCCAAACAATGTTATTGAGCAAAGTCTTATCAGTATTTAACATGTTAAGAACTTGCATAGCTTCTTTCTTGTGTTTGGAAGTCTTAGAAATAGTCCAAATAGCAACTTGTGCTTGAGCTTCACTCTTGTAAGGCTTAGTAATTGGGTAAGTTACCATCTTCTTACCACCAGCTGCGTTTTCAAGAGCAGTGTCACCATAATCGAAAGGTCCTTGGGTTTCTTGACGAGTGAACCAAGTATTTTCGTTCAAGTTATATTGAGTGCTTGAAGTTGCGGCATCCTTAGGAATGTAACCTTCCTTGTAGTAGTGGTGTAAAGTATTCAAGATAGACTTCATTTCTTCAGTATCATAAGCGTTAAACACTTTATTGCTCTTGCCTGATGAATCAATTGCAAATGGAAGACCATTGCCCAGTGGGAATTCCATTGAAGCTGGACTTGCTTTGAATCCTTGTCCAATAGCAAAAGCAGCTACGCCCTTGTTCTTAGCGTGGAATTCTTTCAAAGCCGGCTCCATGTCAGCGTAAGACTTTACATCACCTGGTTTAATATTATACTTGTCCAAAAATGCTTGGTTGAAAGTAATACCATTTGTGGCATAAACATTACCATTTACTGGGAAACCATAAATCTTACCATTTACAGTAACACCTTTCCAGTAAGCTGGATCAACCTTGTTGTAGGCGCCTTTAGCATACTTCTTGATTAAAGGTGTCATATCTTCATAAGCACCTTTTTGTGCGTTAGAAGCATAATTTTGAGCAAAGGCCAAATCGTAGTCATCGCCAGAAGTTACCATAACGTTGTACTTTTTTTCGTAATCGCCCCACCCAATAAACTTCATTGAAAGTTCAATATTTGGATGCTTCTTTTGAATTTCCTTATTAGCCTTATTAATTAATTGTGTATAGTTCTTAGGTTTATCACCTGGCATATACATTGAAACAACAATCTTACCATCACTTGCGCCTTTATTACCGCATCCGGTTAATAAAGTGGTTAATCCAACTAATGCAGCAGCACCAGTTAAAAATTTAGCCCATTTTTTCATTACATAAACCTCCTAGATAAGCTTATCCTTTAACTCCACCGATTGTCATACCCTTAACAAAGTACTTTTGGAAGAATGGGTATGTTAATGCAATTGGCAGTGTAGCCACAACAACGATCGCAAATCTCATCCCTTCACTAGGAAGAGTTTGACCAGCTGCCAATGCTGAACCACCAGCAGAAATTGTCTGACTCATATATTGAATATTGTTAGAAATTTGAACTAGCAAATATTGCAATGGAATCATCTTAGTGTTGGTCATATAAAGCATTGCATTAAACCAATCGTTCCAATAGCTTAAGCAAGTAAACAAACTTATTGTTGCAATACCTGGAATTGCCATTGGTACAACAATATCCGTGAAAATTTTAATCTCACCAGCCCCATCTACTCTTGCGGATTCAAGAATAGCTTCTGGAATTGATGTCTTAAAGAACGTTCTCATTATTAAAACGTTATAAACACCGAAACACGCTGGTAAAATCAAAGCCCAAACATTGTCTTTTAAGCCCAACATTTGAGTAACGACCAAATATGTTGGAACCATTCCTGGTGTAAAAAGCATTGAAACTAAAGCAAAAATTGTAAAAAATCTTGCAAATGCAAAGTCGCGTCTAGAAATAGCATATGCATAAGTTGAACTAAACAAGCTATTCATTAAAGTACCAATTACAGTAACAAAGATTGATACTCCAAAACTTTCTAGGACTTGACCTCCCATTCTTCCTAAATATTCATAACTAGCAAATGTCCAATGCTTTGGCCAGAATTGATAGCCATAAGTAGTAATATCGCTTTCCTTGGTTAAAGAAAGAACGATGATAAAGAAGAACGGCAAAACACAACTTAAAGCTAAGATTGCAAGTAGAATGTTGAAAAATATATTTGGTCCTTTGCTGAAGCTTCTAATATCAACAGCACTAATATGCTTCTTTTTTCTCATTCAACTCGCCTCCTAGAATAAAGCTGCATCTGGTTGCTTCTTACGAACAATCATGTTGGTGATAATGATTAATAGCATTCCGACAACAGACTGGAGCAAACCTGCGGCAGTCGACATTCCGATATCATTGGTCGTTGTCAGTGCACGATAAATGTAAGTATCAAACGTCTGAGAAACATTGATTAATGTTCCGGAATTTCGTGGAATTAAGTAGAACAAACCAAAATCACTTCTAAAAATCCCACCGATGTTTAAAATCAACATCAAAGTTGCAACCGGTAAAATTGCTGGGAGCGTTACATTCTTGATTTGCTCCCACTTATTTGCTCCGTCGATCATAGCAGCTTCATAGTACTCTGGATTAATTCCCATTGCCGTCGCAAAGTACAAGATACTGTTATAACCAATTCCTTTCCAAACTCCTAAGAAGATTAACAAGCCAGGCCATACAGATGGTGTGTTGTAAAAGTCTATCGGCTTTCCTCCCATGGATTGAATAATGTGGTTAATGATCCCTTTATCTGGGCTCAGGAATGCATAGATGAAGAATGCTAACACAGCCCAAGATAAGAAGTAAGGAAACAGCATTGAAGTTTGATAAACTTTCAAAAGTTTTCTGTTTCTTAATTGACTCATTACAATACCAAAAAAGATGGCAAAGAAGAAGTTTAAGAATAAGAATGCTAAGTTGTAACCTAAGGTGTTTCTTAAAACGATCCAGAAGTCTGCTGACTTAAAGAAGAACTCAAAGTTCTGAAAGCCAACCCATGGACTATGAAACAAACTATAAATAAAGCCTTGATCAGAATACTGAAAGTTCTGAAACGCAACCACATTGGCTAAAACCGGAATGTAGAAGAAGATAATCAGAAATAATGTTCCCGGAGCTACCAACAATAGGTATACTCGATTATCTTTCAGCTTCTGCCAAAAGCTTTTTTTCTTTTTAACCATATCACCAACCTCCTTTCCTTACATTCTTTATTATGATTGCGCTTTCACAATAAAAGAATTAATAAACTTGATTAAAATCTGCACAAATTAAAGATTTCTTGTTTTATATAGAAAAAAGATAACTTTGTGAGCTACCTTTTTAAATTGCTACTAATATGCGGATTTTGAACTTCTTGGCTAAACTAGATGCTGCTAAAATTAATACTTATTTCTTTAATCTGTACACATTCATTTCCAAATTAAAGATCTACACAAACTAAATATCGGTTAGTGATTATGTATTTTGAAAATTATTTGTCTTTTGTATCATTTCATCTAAAAAATCGTCATCTAGTGGACTTTGTTTATTGGAACGTGTATTGACTGGCGGATAATTTATCATAATATCTGGTTTTATTGGATCACTATCAAATTCATCCTTACCGTTAATTTTTATTGGTGTTTTGATCCAAGCGATTGGAATGATTGCACTACTTTTTTTACTTTTACCAAAAGATAAGCCTCCATTGGCACTAATGTCGCCTACAGTTGAATGACCAACAATTACTACATTAGGATTTTTCTTTAAAGCTAATAATGTAAATTCTGCCGCACTAGCCGTACGTTCATTAGTGATGACATAGACTTTTTTAGAATTTAAGCGATGAGCCAAAATTGAAACAGCTAGCGAATTATTCGACCCTTTAATTTTTATAGATCGCTCTTTTAAAAACACTTTAGTCTTTTGGTTATCTTTCGTTATTTCTGTCCATAACAAGCCATTAGGTATAAAATCACTGGTCGCACCGATCATTTCATAGGGGTCCCCACCAAAATTGTTGGCCAGATTAAATATTATTGGCTGAGTAGACGGCACTTCTTTAATTAAATCTTGAGCTTTTTTGATATATTGAGCACTTGCCGACTTATATTTTTTGCTAGTTAAAGATGTATCAGGAAAAGTTGATGGGAGATTAATAATTTTTAAGTTATGCTTTTTATCAACATACATTGTCGGACTTGCTTGCCAGCTTTGTAAACCACTTTTAGATATAGAAGCATGGTGATTAGCTATTTTTACTGCTTTGTCTAGTTCATCATAAGATGTGATTTCTTCACCATTGTTCGTGTCTTTTAAGACTTTATTCCATGCTTTCTTATCCTCAATTAGGCCGTACTTATTGACATACTTAATCACTTGGCTAGCTTCAATTGGATCTGTCTCATTTTTACCTTGTTTAGGAGACTGACATCCCTGCAAGATGAAAAAGGTAAAAATCATTATTAAAGCAGTCAAACACCTCTTTTTTGTAATCATTACTTTCCTCCGAATTTGACCAAAAAAGAGCACCACACATGCTCTTTTACTTAACTATTTCTACCAAGAAATATCACTAGGACTGACAATCTCAAAATATCTAGCATTGCCAAAGTCATCATCGATATGCTTATCCATTTCAAGTTCTGGGATTTCCATATGATATTGACTATCTTCAAGCAAGTATTCAACCGTCTTAATTCTCTCAACCATCCCGCCAAAACGAATATCCATAATTTCAGACCCACTAGCTTTATTTTCTCTAAACCAGAGCATGCGGCGAATCTTAGCTAGTTCTTGTAAACTAGTTTTATAATCTTCTAGCTGGGATTGATCTGCTTTTTTGCTGGCTAAATTATTAAGCAGCTCCACTTTTTCGCTCAATACTGCAGCTAATTTAATATAGTAGTCAAACATCAACGCCGAACTTTCCGATGGAATAACATCAGACAAGCTTTCAGCTAATTCATGATAGTAATCATGCAACTGCACTTTTTTGAAATTTTGATAAAAACGTGGCTGAATGAGGTCTTCATAAAGAAGGAGCTTACTTGGAATCATGTCCTTTTCATTTGGGATAGCCCTAAAGTTATCGAAATTGTCTAAGAGCAAGTAGCTTTGATAGTCCTCATTTTGAAGCATTCTAAAATCTTGTTCAAAATCAGCCTCAGTTGGTTCATCCAGATATTGGTATTCAGAAAATATTTGCCAGCCTAAATATGATGCCGCAAACGGAGTTTCTGCACTATCATCGCGCCAAGCCGTAGCCGCAATCTTTTTAATACCAACACTTTTGGCTGCTTGAAGTCCTGCTTTAATTGAAGCCTTCATCTTGCTTTGATTTGGTGCTAGACGTCCCCAAGTCCAGATTCCACCTGCAAAATATACATTGTCAGTCAATTCAAAGTGCTTCTTCATCACCGGCAGGTAGTGATTTTTATCAGTGGAATAATAGTCCCAATAAACTTGCCCAATCTCAGGATCTACTTTAAATTGATCGACCTTAGCCTGCGGATCATACATCATATTTGTTGGACTGCCGATTTCAAACCACATGTCGCTCCACATCATTGGCTTTAAATGCAATTTTTTGCATAAATTAAAAACCATTTGAGCATGCATTTTAATCAGCTTTTCTTGATCAATCCGTTCATTTTGATGGTCAAAATAGTATTTACCTAGCCCAATTGAGTAAGCTTCATCCATCCCGATATGGATTTTATTTGTCAAAAACGGAGCAGTTGCTGCTTTTAACTCTTTTTCAACAAAATCTGCAACTTCTTTTTTACCAGGATATAAATTATTATCAGTATCAGCAACGGTATTATTGAAGTGCTGCCACTTAAAGACATTCTTTAAATGGCCCAATGTCTGAATTGCAGGCACTAAATCTACACCTAACTTATCGCTGTAGACAGCTAATTCATGAAGTTGGTCTTGACTATAGCGCCCGCGACTCATACCAAAATAAGATTCGCCTGGGATTTCAAATTCATCTTCTAAATAAAGCCAAATCTCACTATAACCAAGCCCTGCCAAACGGCAGATTTCACTTTTCAGTGTCTTAACAGACAAAACTGCATTACGCGCTAAATCAATCATTGCGATAACTTGATCAAAATTAGCACGGCAACTAACTGTTTGGTCTTTTTGCTGGTTAATTAAACCTAAGGTATAATTATAAGCTCGCATTAAGTCTGCATCCGTGTGTGAAGCAATCTTGACATCTTTATCAACTTTTTCGACGCTATAGCCAGAGTCTTTTTTATCAAAACTAAAGTGATAATCACTAATATCACCAGTTTTTCTAAATTTATTTAACTCTTGTAAAGCAAAATTCTTGTCCATTTTTTATCTCTCATTCAAATTCGTAAGTTCTTATTTCTGCTGGAGCCAGTGGTTTATCAACATCAATTCCTAAGTCATTTCCATTTAAATCAATGATCTTACTTGGCTTTTGATCAAACAAAGTAAGGTGCAGATCCTGTTTTTCGTTAGTTAAGTTATAACCACGCACAATCAATTTACCTTCTGGCGTAACTTTAGTAGCAGTAACACTAAAAGCAGGATTATCAATCTTGAGATATTGCTTATCTAAATCATATTCGCCAACTTGGCTTTTGACTTGCTTAGTAATTAAAGCCACTTGATCGCCTTGGGCTTTCTTATAAGCAGCGATTTGAGCAGTCTGGCTACCGTCAGTTGGAGCAGCTGAAAGTCTAGCTATAAATTTACCTTGACATTGTGAATCATGAGTTGGGAAGTAGCCCCAATCGCCCATTTCACCGACGCAGCGAAGTAGCGTGATTGCAACATTTTTACCATCCGGACTGACTTCATATTCATTTAATCCAAAGTTGCCGACAACTAAGCCTGCGCCATCTTTATGCACAGAAACAAAAGCTTGTTCATGTTGTGGATTTTCGGGATTCTTCCAGTTTTGGCCGACTTTATTGTTTCTAGTAACTACCTCAAAAATTGAATCAGCATTGTGGGTCTGACAAGCAATATCAGTCTTAAAGACAGCTTGTAGACGGTGGTCTTTAATATGGTTATCACCACTAACTTTAATTTCTATATTTTTTGATTCATTCATTAAAGTCAATTCAACATGAATCTTAAAGTCCCTTAACTTATTGCTTCGTTTAGCATGGCGATGCGTTACATCAATCACTTGTACTTGTTCTTTTAATAACTCACTATCAGCACTTTCAGGTAGTTGCATGGTTTGATCAAAACTTATTTTTGCACCATCAATTAAACTTTCACGCTTCAAGTTTTTAATCGGTGCATCAAAAACGATCTCTTTTCCATCTCCAGATTGCTTATAAATATATTCATTGCCAATATCGCCACTATCCACCAATAGCAAACGACTATTTAATTTATGGTTGTGATCAAAAATCTTAATTTCACCATTTTCTTCAACTTCACAACTTAAATACTTATTGGATAAAGAATTCTTGCTATCGGATTTCACTTTGAGGCTCAAATCTTGTTCACTATTATCCAAGTAAAATGTCTGCCAAGAATTAGCCTTCATCTTTGGACTGATTGCCACTTCAACATAAGCGGCCATATAAGGTATTCTGAAACTTCTTTCTGGTAGCTCATAACCAAAGCGAACAAACTTATTTAAAATTCTGTAGTTTACAGGCTTTTCGTCTTTATCAAATACTTGATAATTTGGATTTTGACTTAAGTATTTTTCACACTTCTTATAAGCTCCATCCGGGGTATTACCAGCAAATAATTCACGGTGTACTTCAATTAGGACTTTGACTTCATCTTTTTTATTATCATTAGCTGGATTAATCACTACAAAACTGCGAGCACTGGCTGGTAAGCTTTGTGTATTAATCTTTTTGGCAAAACTATCTAGTCCTGCATTAGTTAAATAGCGACCTACTTGGTGAACTTTTTCATAGCGATTCATCATACCGCGATGTACTTCATCAACTCCACTACCTGAGATACTGTCGTGGGGATGGTTACGTAATAATTCATGCCAGGCATAATCCAGACGATCTTGGTCAGATTTACTAATTTTTTTATTTAATAAATAAATTGGCTCAACTTTATTTTCAAGCAAGCGCTCCATGGCTGTGTTTTTCTGCTTCATATAAATTCGACTGGAAGCAGTATTAGCTAAGGTATACCAACCATCAGTATCTTGCGAAGTTAATTCACCTGATATAGTAGATAAGTCTTGTGGTAGATCTTTCTTTAAAGCTTTAACGTAGTCTTCAAAGTTAGAATGGATAAACTCATAATTTGGATAAAGCTGATTAGCAACTTCAATTGCGTGAGTTAAGTCCATTTGCACTGGCTGGTGGTCAACACCATTCATCATTAACAAATCATCTGTTGAAGCAAATTTTTCTGCATCAGCTAGTTTTTGATCCCAGAACTTCTTAGCTTCTTTTTCATCTACAGGGATCTCATTAGCATTTGAGTACCAATTTGCAAATAAAATTCCTAACACCTTGTCTTTATTAGCACCTTGCCACCACATCTCTGAATAAGTTGAGTCAAACTTACCAAAGCCAACTTTATTGTTTAATCCCGTTGGCGTAACTCCGCGTCCAAAAGCGACTGTATCAAGACCAGCTAATTTCATAATTTGTGGCGCTTGCCCCATATTACCGAAAGTATCGGGAAAATAACCGACTGGAACTGGCGCATGTCCATATTGACGTGCTTTTTTCATTCCGTATTGGGTATTTCTAATATTTGATTCAGGGCTTATTAAAAAGTCATCCTGCAGAATATAAAATGGACCAACTCGTAATTTACCCGCTTCAACCCAGTGGCGAATTTCATCACGCTTTTCAGGACGAACTGCTAAATAGTCATCTAAGATAATATCTTGACCATCTAAATGAAAACTATTGAACTTTGGATCATGTTTAAACAAATAAAGTAAATCATCAATTAATTTTATTAATCGCATATGATGCTCTTCAAAGCTCATATACCATTCCCGATCCCAGTGACTATGTGAAATAATAAATACTCGTTTTTTTTTCATGATTAACCCCTTTACCTCACAGCCTAAAACTATTGCTTAATTCTTAAATCAAAATAGTCTAAAACCAACTCACAAAACATCATATTTGCCCATGAAAACCAAGGTCGTGTGAACTTACTTGGATCATTTGGATCAAAGCCTTCATGCATCATTTGCGTGCCATTAGTTGTGTTAACCAAAGTGTTCAAAAGTTCTTCTTTTTGCTTCTTAGAATTAGTTGTCATCCCCTCAACTGCCAAAGCAATCGGCCAAACATAACCAACTGGAGTATGAGGCGAACCAATTCCTGAAGCATATTTACCGGTATAGTAGTACTTATTTTGCTTGCTCAAACTAGCTTTGCGCGTATTTTGATAAATTGGATCATCCTGCTCCACTAATCCTAGATACGCAAGACTGATTAAATCCGGCACATTGGCATCATCCATAAACAAATGATGTCCTAAGCCGTCAACTTCAAAAGCATAAATATCATTACCATCTTGATCTTTAATAATGCCGTATTGCTGAATACCAACCCAGATTTCGTCAGCTAAATTCTGACACTCAATAGCAAAAGCTTTATCTTTTAATACATTTTGATAAATTTCAGATAGTTGTAACAACACCTTATGTGCAAACATATTCTCTGGAATCGAATAATTATAAACGCAAGCATCATCACTTGGCCTAAAACCGCACCAAGTCATTCCGGTAAAAGCAATATCTGCGCCGCGCCCATTATTAATCAAGGTATCTTCGGGACGATCGATAAATCTTTCAAAACTATAATCTGATTGGGTGTGGTGTTGTTCAATTCTTAAAGTTTCAACCGCCTGATGAGTCGCACTAATAAAACTCTTATCAAAAATTGTAGTATCATCCGTATTTTTCCAATATAAGTAAGCTAAATTAATTGGATAAGCTAAAGAATCAATTTCATATTTTCGTTCCCAAATCCACGGACTCATTTTAGTCTTATCAGTCTGATGGCCCTTATTATTAGGTGTTTGATTAAAGGCGTTGGCATAAGTGTCTAAATTCATATTGAAGAATTGTCTTTGAAGAACTTTTTTAATTAAAAATGCCGTCCCCTTATCTTTTTGAGCAGCAATTAGATATGGTCTAACTTGAGCAGTAGAATCTCTTTGCCACATCGCTGGAATATCCCCTGTTAAAACAAAAATTCCATTTTCATCTTCAACTAAAGCATTCGTAATTGTGTCAGAAAAAGTTTTTTCAAACACTTCACCCCACTGCACATGTTTTCCAGCACACAATTTTTTGACTTGTTCAGTTAAATTTTTGACACCTACGGGAATTTCTTTCATTATCGCGTCCTCCTTGATATATTTCTCTACTTGAAATATATCATTTATTTTGCTTAAATTATCACTGAAAGCGCAATCAATGCCTAAAAGTAGGTATTTAGCGATATACCAAGTGAGGCGATTAGGTGAAGTATGTAGAGATATATGAAGATTTAAAAACACAAATTTTACGTAGGGTGATTGCCCCAAATGATGCTGTCCCCAGTGAAAAGGCGCTAACAATCAAATACAACGTCAGCCGTATCACTGCCAAAAGAGCATTAAATGAATTAGCAAAAGAAGGATTAATTTATCGCATTCAAGGCCGAGGTAGCTTTGTTAAAGAGCATGGTAATCTTACTAACAAACAATTACTTTTAGTGCTTCCTTTTTCAGGGAATCAGGACCTAGGTAATTACGTAGCGGGAATTCAAGATGTGTTAAAAGATACAACTTGGAAGTTATTATCGATAACTAATGAGGAATTTTTTACACTAACTATTGAGCAGCTAAAGCAAAACTATGCAGGAGCTATTTATTATCCGCAGAATTTGCATGAAGACATTCCACGTTTATTAAATATTTATTTAGCTAAGTTTCCACTAGTTCTGCTGGATCAGACGATTGCCCACTCAATTATTCCTAGCGTAGTAAGTGACAATGTAAATGGCGGTTATTTAGCCACTAAACACTTACTTAAAAATAATCGTAAAAAGATTGCTTTTTATGGGGCAACTAATTTTATGCAGGATTTTACAGGTTCAACTGCTGATCGTTTTGCTGGTTATATAAAGGCATTAAGAAAATACCAAGTTAAACATTTTGACCCAATAAACCTATACCTTAAGTTAAGACAAATTACAGATAATGATCTAGGAAACTTCATTAGAGAAAGCAAAATCGATGCTATCTTAGCTGAAAACGATGTAACAGCATTCCGGCTTCTTAACTTACTTGAAAAAAATCACATTTCAATCCCGCAAGAAGTTGCTTTAATGGGCTTTGATAATTTACCTATCACTGAACTTGCCAATCCGCAGTTAAGCAGTATTGGCCAAGATTTTAATAAATTAGGCGCAAGTGCAGTTAACTTGTTACTACGTCAAATTAATGATCCAGATCTTTTATTTGATAAGCAAGTTGTTGTTGATGTCAAACTAATTAAACGTAAATCAACTAAAAGGAGTCAAGAATGGATATAACTAGCATTGATACACGTGTCGGAACAGAAAGTAAATATGAATTTTCACATGGCAATACCCTACCACTAACAGGGCAAAGCTTTGGGATGAATTATTTAAGCGTTCAAACTGCAGCTGATGACAATAGTTGGTGGTTTAATCCGCTCGACCACACTTTTGCAGGTCTGCGCTTGACCCACCAGCCTAGTCCTTGGATCGGTGATTTTCAACATTTTTTGTTCAGATTTAAAACAGGACAGAACCTTGATTTAAAGCAAATTGATGACTATAACCCAAACAAAGCAATATTTAGACCTGATTTGATCTCACTTGATAGCTTGAATCAGCAAGTCAAAATTATGGCTACTGCAAATAAATTTGGTGGCGTCATCAAGGCATTTAACTACTCAAATGATGACTTAAAACTAATCGTGCAAGGCGAAAAGCTGGAAATAATCAGTTTTAAGGACCACACCTTAATCTTTAAGACTAACAACTTTTCAGCCTGTGATGATGCAAACTTTGCAATGTGGACTGCTCTTTCTTGTCCAAATATGAAACTAGAAACTAATTGTAAAATTGATAAACAAAATGCAATTATTTTATCTATACCAAATAAAAATGAGATCCGGTTTGCAACGAGTTTTATCAATAATTTGCAAGTTAAGACCAATTTGGAAAGAATTAAAAGTTTCGATCTTGTCCAACAAAAAACTATTGATAATTGGAACATGATCTTTTCTAAAATCACCATACAAGATTCTCAAAAAGAAAAAGTTCTCACATTTTACGAGAATCTTTATCGTAGTTTCTTATTCCCAATGCAGTTCTACGAACTAAACCAAGATGATGAGCCTGTTCATTACTCGACCACCTTAAAGAAAGTAGTTAAGGGAAAAATGTTTACTAACGTAGGTTTTTGGGACGTGTATCGGACAAGCTTTCCTCTCTACTCACTACTATGTCCTGAAAAATATAGTGAATTCTTAGAAGGATTTTTTAATAGTTATCAAGAAACTGGATTCTTGCCGCGCTGGTTATCACCAGATGAACGGGGGATGATGCCTGGCACGATGCTTGATGTCATCGTTTGCGATGGAGCAGTCAAAGCTATTAAAATACCTAACCTTGAAAAATATTATGAAGCGATGGTCAAAGGCGCAGAAACTTCCAGCAATGATGCAAAATATGGTCGTGAAGGATTAGAAGAATATAAGAAACTTGGTTATGTTTCCACCAATTATCCAGAAAGTGTCAATAAGACACTAGATTATGCTTATTCCGATTGGACAATCAGCGTTTTAGCTAAAATCTTAGGCAAAGAAACAGACGCTCATTACTATGCCAAGCGTGCCTTAAATTACCAAAATCTTTTTAATAAAAAAGCCGGCCTAATGACTCCCAAAGACGCTGACGGTAACTTTATCAAAGATTTCAAAGATACCGATTGGGGCAATGGCTTTACGGAAGGATCGGCTTGGCAAAATAGTTTTAACGTTTACCAAGACTTACCCGGTTTAATCAAACTCTATGGTAAAAAAGAGGATTTCATAAAAACATTACTTAACCTAATCAATCAAGCTCCAAAATATAGCGTGGGTTCTTACGGCCAAACAATTC
Organism: uncultured Lactobacillus sp.; assembly: GCF_947367085.1. Taxonomy (GTDB): domain Bacteria; phylum Bacillota; class Bacilli; order Lactobacillales; family Lactobacillaceae; genus Lactobacillus. Next base: position 22,141 of record NZ_CANBCP010000016.1, read on the forward strand.
ATGAAATGCGGGAAATGGCAGCTCAGCCCTTCGGCCAACTCGCTATTTCTAACCAGCCAAGCTTTCATTTGTGCTACTTATTCGCACTAGCCGGAAAGCCGCATTACACAGAATTATTAGTTAGGCAGCTCCTTAATTCATTTAATTCTAGCTTTGAAGGTTATCCAGGTGATGAAGATAATGGTTCAATGAGTTCTTGGTTCATTTGGTCAGCTTTAGGCTTATATCCTCAAGCTCCAGGCAGTGGAAAATATGTCTTCGGCATTCCTTTGTTTGATTTTGTTTCGATTAATTTACCTAATGGCAAAAATCTTGACTTGCTTAGTGAAAATAATGATCCGACTCATCAATTTGTCGAAAGTCGAAAATTTAATGACCAAAAATGTCTTCAAGAAATATCTCACCATCAATTGCTCAAAGGAGGCTTAATAACTACTAAGCTTTGCTTACTTGCATAAAATTTTAAGCAACAAAAAAACTGGCTTTGATACTGGATATCAAAGTCAGTTTTTTGATCGATTATTTTAGTTAAATTAAAGTGATGGGTCTCTGTGGAAGTATAATGGAGACTTCTTAACTTGCTTAGTAATCAGCTTAGAAATCAAGTCTTGGTAATTCTTAATTGCAGTATGTGCCAATTCCTTATTAGCTTCGTTAATAAGCTTCAACTTCTTATCTGGATCTTTTTCTGCTTCAATTTTTACATCGTATTCTTCACGCATTTGAGCTAATTTGTTTTCAGTTGAATTTTGAGTCATGTACAAGTCTAGACCGTAATCTTTCCAAGAAGCATTAGCAAGTACTGAAGCATGTCTGTAAATCCAGTAAGCTGAGTTAGAAGTATATTTATCTTTCCCATTCTTGTACAAGGTTGGAACAACTGTACCTTGTGGATAGAATGGAACATAGATGCTTTGGCAGTTTGCACCTAAAGCTACCCAGTGAGTCCAATTCTTACCCTTTAATTGCAATAAGTGTGATTCTTCAGTGAAGTTAACACTAATTGGACGATATACAGCAGTGTCCTTATTTACAGGGTTTGCAACATCGTATTTAGTTCCTTCATAGTGGTCTCTTAATACTCTTTCAGTATCTCTAATGGAAATTGGGTGATCAGCTTTTTGAATAAATGGAATTTCAAAGCTGTCTGGCTCTTGCTTGATTGATGGACTCAAAATTCTTTGGCCAGTCCAAACACGTGCAGTGTTATAAGTTAAGTCTAGTAAGTTGTGAGTACCAAAAATTCTACGCCAGTTAAATGGCTTGTTATTTGGCCATAAGTCGTGTTTTTGAACGAACTCTTGCAAACCTGGTGAAGTAATAAAGTTATCAGGATCATTAAAATCAATTTCTTGAATAGCTAATTGGTTAGCAGCGACTGCATAACAGTCATCTGGAATACGCTGTGCTACCCAGGTGTGAGCAGTACCAATTTCAAAGTACCAAGCTTCATTAGGGTCAGCAAACAAAATACCATCTGATTCACCAGCACCATATTTTTTAATAATTTCACCAAAACGAGCAATCGCATCACGTGCAGTTTTTACATAAGGCAAAATACAAGTAACCATAGCTTCTTCAATGATGCCTGTCTTTTTGAATGGATCGTAAGCTTGGACTTGGGCATTTGCATAAGTAGTTTCAGTGGCACTCATCGCAACACCGAATTGGTTAATACCAGATTCTTCATATACACCCTTCTTATCAGTCCAGTTTGGAGTTGATGAATAAGCATAGCGGTGAGTAGGCAGGTCCATTTCAAATTTATTTAAATGTGACTTAAAGTGATTATTTGGAATATCTTTTTCTTTGTGTAATGCAAAGTGCTTTGCACAAGTTGGCTTATCATCTTCGTTACGCCCGATGATAATACTGCCATCAGTAGTAGCATTTTTACCAACTAAAATTGAAGTACATGCACTGTGATTAATTTGTACCATATATATTCACTCTTTCTTTCTAGTAACATATTATATCCACTTCTTATTGTATTACGTCGGTAGAAAAAGTATTACTAAAACGCCTTCAAAAACCTAGATTTATGCTGAAATAGCAATGATCTTGAAGAACTATAAGCCCCCACACCAAAAAAGCTCAAGCCATAAATGACTTGAGCTTTTATCAAATTTTATTTAACTTTAGCTGCGTTTTCTCCAGCGATTTTACCAGAAACAAATGTCCATGCTTGAGCTTGACCACCCCATGGAGTATAAGCTTGCCCTGACCTATTTTCTACTCCTTCTGAATCTTGTCCTACAGCAAAGACGTTCTCAATTGGAGTACCATCTTTTCTCAGTACATTCATATTTACATCTACATCAAGACCACCACACGTAGCGTAAGCATAGCTGTCAGCTTCGAAGAGATAATATTCCTCCTCACTGTCACCTAACGCTTTAGTTAATTTTTCTTCATCCATCTTAAGATCTTTAGCTAATTTAGCTGGCGTCCCTTTCCAAGCATCTCCATGTTTGATTGCTTCATCAAGAATCTTATCAAGATCTTTAACTGGAACTCCACTTGCTGGAAGCTTGCCGCCTTGATCAAGCAAAATAATAATGACACTAGCCATTTCATCGGATAAGCCCGATGTTTTAATTTTATCTAAGTCTGCCTTAGTGTAAGCATTAAAGTATTTAAAACCAGGTGCGTATGCAATACCGACAGTAATTTTTGCATCATCAGTCCCACTCTCATCCTTACTTTCTAAGATTTGTCCCGTTTCATCTAACTTTTTAGCATCACTTGTGGTAGCTAAAGCAGATAAAATTGCTTTTTGGTCAGGTGTTAAGGAAGCATCACGAATAATATTCGGAACTTGTGAAATATGAATCATCGGCAATGTACCAAGTGCATAAGTGGTACCGCCAGCACTCTGTCCCATTTTAATTCCATCACCTTGTGCTACAGTTGAGCCAAAGACATGGCATGTATGTCCATAAACTTGTCTCATCATCTCTTTATTTCCAATAAAACCACCACTGGCTAAAACTATAGCTTTACCATATACTTCATATTTTGTTCCATCATAAGATTTTGCACGCACACCAATGACTTTATTTTCATTATCTTTAATAAATTCTGTAGCTTTTAATTCTAATTGATAGTCATTAGCTGGATTCATCATCTTAGCTTTATCAAGTGCATTTTGAAAAGTCGGTAGATGATCTGGCTCACTTTCTGAATACCAATGATTATTATCAGCGGAATAAATCGTCCATTCCTTATCCCAATCCGGTCTTACAAATGATGGATAGTAACCTGCTGACATTCCAAAAGCAGCTCCATCAAATGAAAAGCCAAATTTTTTCATATAATAATCGAGTGCAGGACCATCTTCCTCAATCGCTTTCTTAATCACATCAGCTTTCTTATCAGTTTTCACATAATCAATCCATGTATCATATAAATCCTTTTCATTAATATTGTCTTGACCATCATTATATTTTTTGGATTGAATTTTAGAATTTACAACCATAGGGCCAGATGTTGATATTGAATTTCCTCCAATTCCACCAGCAGCCTCTATGCCAAAGACTCTGGCACCATTATCCGCAGCTGAACAATAACTTAAAATTCCGGAACCTCCCAGTCCTACAACAATAACGTCGTATCCTTTTTTAACCACGGTATTATCTTTCTTAGCAACTGGTGTATGCCACTGATCGCTATTTCCACCTGCATCGTTTATAGCCTTTTCTATAATAGCTTTTATCGCCCCTGAGGAAGCTGATGCTCCTGTGATCGCATCTGTATCAAGCGATTGAGATTCAAGCAAACGAGGTATAAGTTTACTTTGTGCGCGCTTAAACCAAGGTGAACCTTGAGAATCCTTTTCTGAAATAATTTCAATATCTTTGATCGTATTGTCCTTAATAGTCACTCTCCCAGTCATTGGAGCAATTAAGCTATATGACGGGACCGTTTCTTCATATACACCATCTTTTAGTGATTTCTTTTTCGATATCGAATCGCTGCCTTGAGCTTGGCTTAAACAGTTAGTTAGGGCACGGCGAACAGCATTACTTGTTTCAGTGGCACCAGTAACGGCATCCAAATTATCGCTTTGTTTTTCTATAATTTGTTTACTTAATTGTGCAACTACTGCATCATTACGCGAACTTGACTCCCCCTCTACATTAATATCAACATCTTCAATTCTTCCATCAGACAATCTAATAGTTAAATCAACATCTGAATTGTGTCCTTTTGCTTTACTTGTGAACTTACCATTTTTCATAATTTTCATCTTCATATTTATGCCTTCTTTATTACACTTTCCTAATCCAATTATATATGTAAGCGTTAACCATGATTGTGCTAATATAATCATGCACAGTGAAGTGTAAACTTAACGCAGGACGATTAAATATGAATAATACAGAATTAAATACATTTTTATTAGTGGCACAATGTGGTAGCTTCTCAAAAGCGGCCAAGCAGTTGTACATTTCAAAAAATGCTGTAATGCAACAAATCAATAATTTAGAAGCTAATCTAGATTTAACACTTTTTATTAGAACTACTCATGGAGTTAAACTAACTAATGCTGGCCGCGCCTTAATCAATAAAGCTAAGCAGTTGCAGCAATTAACAAAAGAGATAAACTTATCATTATCTAAATATAAAAATACTATTGTTGGTGGCAGTGGCTTTTTAAATTTTCCAATAACTATGAACAAAAATTGGCCCAGATTTTCAAATACTCATAAAGATAAGTCTCTTTCCTTTATTGAAATTCAAGACTACGAAAACATCCCTCAAGAAATTGATATATTTGAAGGTGTTTATTCTGAAAGGCCCTTTTCACGACAAGGTTTTAAATTTAAAAAATATTGTTCCGTACCATTAGTTGCAATCTTAAGTATTAATGATCCTCTCAAAACGGCTGCTGAATTAACTTTTAAGGATTTTGAAAACAGAACTATATCAATTCCTAGCAATGCAACTTTAAAATCGACAAAACTAACTGCAGATGTATTAAATGAACATGTACAAAATTTTCAATTAAAAGAATATTCAATCTTAAATACAGCGGTAATCAATAATGCTCACATTAATCAAAATGTCTTAATAATCCCTAAATCCATGAGCTACTTAGCAGATTCTAACTTAGTGAAACCTATTGCCTGGGATTTATCACAAGATTATGGATTTTATTATCGTCCAGATGCTAATGAAAGTAGCATAAACTTCATGAATTTCATTTTATCCACACAAAAAAAGCTCAAGCCATAAACGACTTGAGCTTTTATCAAATTTTATTTAAATAAGACGCCACTTTCAGCAGCAATGCAAATAAATGCAAAGAGCAATATTATCCAATTTAATACTTTTAAAGCTTTACCCAACTCTTTATCTGCCAAATATTTATGTACAATTATCATTATAAACATTCCAGCTGCTATTAAACTAATCAAAGCAGCATGAGTCTGCAATGCACAAAATTGATAAATTGATAAGCAAATAGCCATACAAAGGCCAGCAATCATTACAATATAAAATTGAATATTAACTTTATTTTTCATGGTTTAAATCCTTTAGCTGATCTTCTTTGCATGATCATGTGAATGCGCATTATTTTGTCCATAATATGCATTTTGACCGTGCTTTCTATAATAATGTTTATCAAGCAAATACTGTGGTAAATGACTATTTTGACGCGTTAATTGTAAAGTATGGTAATCTTCTTGTGCCACAACTTCTAATACTTTAGCATTATAGACCGCTTTAGCTGGCGTCTCACCCCAAGTAAATGGACCATGTTGTGAAACTAAAGTCCCCGGGGTTGCTTCATAATCTAGATGTCTTTGTTTAAAGGTTTCAACGATAGTTTTTCCAGTATTTCCCTCATAGTCTTCTTCTATTTCCTTTTTAGTTAAAGCATCTGCTGCAGGAATATCTGTATAAAATGTATCCGCATGAGTAGTATTCAAAGCAGGAATATCCATTTTTGCAGCCGCAAAAGCAACAGCCCACGGAGAATGGGTATGAACAATTCCTCCAATTTTTGGAAAATGATTATACAAATATGTATGAGTTGGAGTATCTGAAGAAGGATTTTCATCGCCTTCAACTACTTCACCTTTTAAATTTACCACGACCATTTTTTCAGGGCTTAATTCATCATATGGAACACCTGACGGCTTAATGACGAACACCCCCTTTTCACGATCAATTCCTGACACATTGCCCCAAGTAAAAGTAACCAAGTCTAACTTCGGCAATTGCATATTTGCTTCATAAACTTCTTTTTTCAATTCTTCTAGCATAATTTACTCCTCTTATATTCAATCTCAAATAGATTTAGCGATTAATTCATAAGCTTTTTTTGAACTTGAGCTATGTAAGAGTTGATCAAATAAAGCAGCATCCGTAATAACATTTATCATCTGAGCTAAAGCAGCATCGTGTTCATGATGAAATCCTGGCGATAAAACAATTACACAACTAATTAGCTCTCTAGTATTATTGATGGTGATTTTTAAGGGATGTTTTAAAATTCCAATCTGAATACCTATCTTTTTGGTATATATACCTGGAGCTGCATGAGCCAAAAATGTATTTGAGGACAACAACATATAAGGACCATATTTTTCTATTAATTCTAAAATTGCTTGTGAATAACCTGATGAAATTACACCCTGTTTTTCTAGACTGTCACATAACTGATTTATAACTTTAGATAAATCAGTAGTATCAGCGTAATTGTTAATTATTTGAACATTATCAGCATGTAGTAAATCTCGCAAGTTATACTTAATATCTTGAGCTACTTTTAGATTTGTTTTCGGGGGATATAAGAAAGCAGTCAGGTCCTCTTTAAGTTCCTCAAGATTCGTAACATTGGCACTCTTTTTAATTATTTTCACTAAAGAATCAATCGTTTTTCCTTTATCAACTGATAATTGAGGAAAGTATCTTCTTAATTGCTTTTCAACTTTAATGTTATCTCGATTATCCATCATCGATTTAACTTGAACTATTGGTAAATCGATCTTTTTCGTATTCAATGGAGCAGTAGTTATTATCAGACGAGCAGTATTAGGAATTCTCAAAATTTTATCTAGGTCTTCAATACTTAACGACTTTGAAAATGTTATGAGGGGATATCTTTTATGAAGATTAGAATACAAAATAGCCGAAGAACTTATTCCGCTCGTACAAACTAATAAAACATCTGCTTGCAAACTTTCTTTGATATTATCGGGTCTATCCAATACATGAGCAATATCATCAGAAATCCCATCATAAGAAATAAAATAGAGACAAATTAATGCAACTTCATTTATAGGAATCGGCTTCGATAGTAATTTAGCTAAAGGATTGCATGATAATTGAACAAATTTAACCATCTCAGGAAATTTCTCTTCTACCTTTATTAAGGTAGAGGAACTAAATTGAAAATTAAATTTACATCTGAAATAAGTAGCATAAAGATGATTACTTAAAGCATAAATAAACTTTTTAGATTTTATATTCACACCAGAAATTTGACTGTATCTAAAAACAATATTCTTTGCTACATTCAAAATTTCCTTTTCAAATTTTTCTTTTACGTAATTTACCTTGTCTACCTGAGAGCATAGAATCAACTCAGAGAAAAATAAAATTTCGTATTTACTGTTAATACCATTTTTTTGAAGAAAACCAGTTGTTGATGAAATAATGTTATTTGTACTATGAGTTATATCTTCTTGTGTAATACCCATACTATCTATTATCTTGCCCATAGATATTCGAAATATTCGAAATTTCAATACTCTAATCAACTTTGAAATAGCATTCTCAGTAAAGCGTGATGATATATCTTTTTCTAATTCCGATACATCATTCTTAGCTGACATTACAGAAATAACGGGAAAAGGAAGTTCATCAATTAGTTGAGCGATTAATCCACTACTATCTTTTTGTAGTTCATTAAAAATATAGCGACTTTTTTCTTCTTCGCTCCCATTTAAAGTATGTCCATTTGAAGTAGAGATGAGATCTAAATCCGGTTCCTCTTTCTTAATAAAGCGAAAGTCTGCCAAAACAGTATTTTTAGATACATTTAAATACTCCATAATTTGGTTTATAGACAGACACTCGCTATGAGTTAAAAATTGCCAAATTATCTTTTTAACTCTCATCTCTTTACTCAGACAGACATAGGAGGGCTTTGTACCCCCCCCATTTTCCCATCTGAGCAGCTTTAGAACTAAGGAAGTAGCCTCTTTTAGGAACATTTTTTATTAAAGGCAACCCTTTTGATTTCAATAATTGATTAGCTCTTTTAATTCGATAAAAGATAGTTCTTCTAGAAATTTTAAAGTGATTACATAACTCTTGAATATTTATATATCTTTTCTGATCTGCAATATACTCTATCATTTTTAAAATTTCGTTATCTTTCATTTATAACTCCTATTAAAAAAATCGCTAAGGCCTTTAAGCCTTAACGATTGAACAAGTTATAGCCTAAGCTTTGATCAATTCTTCTACTTTATCAATGATATCATCTGCACCAATTCCTGTTAAAAGAGGTAAGCCGTTAATTACCGGAATTTTCACTTCATCATTATCGTATTGAGTAGTAGTAATCGCTAAATCTGCTTGGTCAGCCATTGATGGAACTTGTTGGACACTGGTTTGCATTAATTTATAATCTGTTCCTTCTTGATAACCTCTTGCTGATAACTCTTCATTTAATTTATTCATCGCTGTTGTACTTGTTACTACACCTGCACCACAAGCTACAATAATCTTTTTCATAATTAAAACCTCCTATGCTTTTGCGATTTTATCGCTATCTATATCTTGCTCTTTTGCTTTCTTTTCGTTCTTCACAATGCAGTGGTGATTCCAGACTACTAAAATCCCACAGACCAATATTCCAACCACGTAAGCTAGCCACTTGGTATGAGCCAATTGGAACAAAATCCACGGAAATGGATTAGATTCATAATCGATTGATCCAATCAAAGTTGAATTCTTAGGAATTGCGAAGTGAGCAGCTCTGGCAGCCTTAGTAAAGAATGGGGATAAGTTAGTTCCGATCCATAAACCAATAATGACATTGATAGCACCAATAATAAATGAACGGAAGAAATCACCATGCACAACTGCAACAATTAATGGAAACATAAATACGAAGCCACAAAGACCAATAGTTGGCAAGAATTTATTTCCAGGAAGAATGAATGCGAATAATAAAGATAGAGGAATCATTAAAGTAGCACAAGCCAGAACAACTGGACTACCAATTCCAACTGCGGTATCCATCCCAATATAGAATTTTCTTCCTCCAAAATGTTTTTGAGTTAACTTTTGAATATTGTTGGAAACTGGTACAACACCTTGTAATAATAAAGCAGCCATTTTTGGAGTAATAATCATAACAGCTGATAAAGTTACACCCATTAATAAAATCTTACCAATCTTAGCTGGCCAATCCATTCCAGGAACAAAGCCATAAGCTAAGAAGCCAACTAATAAACCAATTGCAAAACCTAATAAAGTTGGTTCACCCCAATTACCAAATTTCTTATTGAAGTCTTTGGCATCTAAGTGAATCTTATTAACACCTGGAATTTTATCAATAATCCAATTAATAACTACAGCAAATGGAACAAATGAACCTGCATAACCATGAGGGATAGAAATACCTGGTAATCCTAAATACTTCTCAGATAATGGAGCTGTTCTATCGGCAATAACCATGATAATTACCATGTTTACACTAGCTAGGAATAAACTAAGCCAAATATCATTTGTTAATGCATAAACTAGAGAGCCTGTAAATGCAAAATGCCAAAAGTCCCAGATATCAACGTCAATTGTTGATGTGGTCTTAGTAAATAACATAATTAAGTTAATAACAATTCCTAGTGGAATCATTGTTACCCCAACTACGGATCCATAGGCAATTGCAGATGCAGATGGCCATCCCACATCAATTACTGATAAATTAATATGCATGACCTTAATTATCTCTTGTACAGCCGGATTCATAACTTCAGTCAAGATAGTAACAGTGGCATTCAGGCCTATAAAACCGATACCTACCATCAAACCTCCGCGAAGCGCTTTAGCAAACGGTACTTTTAAACATAAACCAAAAATCAAGAAGATTATTGGTATCATTACCGTAGGTCCCAAGTTAACGATATATTCAATAAAATCAACTATATACTTCATTCTTTACACTTCCTTGTCAAAATATGAAGCTAGATCTTCATATAAATTTTTTGAATTCTCTTCTTGAATTAAATTGGCTAATAAATCTTGATGTTGAAATAACTCCATTAACTTTTGTAACAATTCGACCTGACTATGCGGTTCTTTCATAGCTAACATAGCTATAAACTGAACCTTGACATCTTGAGACTTGTCAGCCATGTTTTTAAAAATAATTGGTTCGTTCAAAGTAGCAAATGCAATCGCAGGTTTGTTCACATATTTCACGTCAGTATGCGGAATTGCAACCCCAATCTTTCCACTAGGTAATCCTGTAGGAAAGATCTTTTCACGATCTAATACAGCTTGTTTATAATTTTGACTAACATTTTTGTGTTTGTATAAAATATCTGCAAGAGTCGATATGGCTTCATCTGCATTTTTAACATCCAATTGGGCTAAAACAAGATCCTTATCTATGTATTTCAAAATTCTCTCCCTCCTTGTCTTACAGAATAATCGTAATATATAAGCGTTTTCATAAATAGTTCAATTCTATACAAAAAGGCAGTGCAAAGATTGCACCACCTTTTTGCATTTCATACTTTTTAACCGCAAATCTCTAATTAAAGCTGGTATATAGCATCAGATACGTTTTTGCACTGTTTATTTTTTCATCGAAACATTGCCATTTTTTAACATCTAATTCGATTCATACTGCAAATATGAGATATAAGTATACTTTTCAATATCTATGATTTCTTTTCCCCACACAAAAGAACCCAAGCCATAAATGACTTGGGTTCAATTAACCTCTATGCTAATTCATATGCATCTTCAGATGCTTCTTGGGGCACTAAGTTAGTCAAGTTCGATGCATTGATTTTCAGACTTCTTCTGTAGGATGGAACTAATACCAAGATTGAAGCGAAGCTTATAAGAATCAAAGTTAAAATAGCTGCAACGATTAAATATTGATTTCCGTACATACCCCACATTCCACCGCCGCTTGGAATAAAGACGTATGCCATAAAATCCGCCAAAAAATGCGAGAACATAGTCAACCATATTTTTCCTGAGATTAAATAGATCGTGGCATACAATATCCCGAGTCCAATTGCAGTGATCACTGTTTGTATAGTATCCATAAATGAATTAGTGAATAATTGAGTAAAGTGTAGTGTGCCAAAAATCAAAGAGCTACCTACAATAGCAATGGGTATATTTAACCTATTATTTCGAAAAGCTGCTAGCAATAAAACTATCCAAAAATAGCGTGCTAACTCCTCATGAATTCCAGCCGTAGCAGCAAATAAGAATATATCTAAATCAAAATTATATATGTGAAAGGCCCAATTAGCTGAGATTAAATCCCAATTACCTAAAATCTGATCAAAATCTTGAGCACTATAAATAAAAGCATTTAAAAAGCTCAAAAAAATAGCAAAGCCTATTACAGCCACATAAAAAATAGTAGCTAGCCAATTTTTACAGTATAGTGGAAA
>NZ_CANBCP010000017.1 GCF_947367085.1 uncultured Lactobacillus sp.
ACACTCTTAATTACTCTAAAACTAGTACTTTTTATTTTTAAAATAAAAAAATAAAAGAAGCAATCGCTTCTTTTATTAATTACATAGATCCTTTAAATACACCGCCACTTTGCTTGAAGTAATCGTAACCTGAATAGATAGTAAAAATAAGTGCTAAATATAATAAAATCGTACCAATATAGTAAATGTCGCCAATCAATAAAAAGATAATTGATAGCATTTGGCAGGTAGTTTTTATTTTCCCGGGCATTTTTGCTGCTAGTACTTGACCCTTATTTTCTGCCAAAATTAATCTAAGACCTGTTACAGCTAATTCACGACAGACGATAATCGCAATAACCCAAGCTGGGGCTAATTTTAATTGAACTAAAAAAATAAACGCAGTCATGGTCAACATTTTATCTGCCAGAGGATCTGCAAATTTACCAAAATTAGTAACTAAATTACGAGCTCTTGCAATATGTCCATCAAGCCAATCCGTAGCAGATGCGACTGCGAATACAATAGCTGCACTGACTAATTTCCAATATATGGTAAAGCCTGCCACATCAACATGAGAGTTACCCCCAAAGATAACAATCAACATGAAGACTGGGATCAGAAGAATTCTAAAACAGGTTAATTTATTTGGCAAATTCATTATTATCTACTTTGACCTCCATTGTTTTGCGCACCGCTGTTAGCACTAGATTGTGTATTAGTAGACTGCGTTTGATTAGATGAAGCTTGATTATTTGCAGCGCTATTTTGATTAGTATTAGTCTGTGTATTTTGAGTTTGGCTTTGAACTGGGCGCTGAGTGCTTTGTGTTTGACTAGTTCTATTTTGGCTTGATTGAGTATTAACTTGGCTATTAGTATTAGCGCTATTAGTGGTATTTGCTGAGTAATTATTAGTTTGAGTATTAGTATTTACAGTAGGATTATTTGTAGTACTTGTTTGCTTGAGAGCGCCGAAAACAAAGCTGACGCTCAATGGAACATTTGGATTATTAGCATTGTGTACTTGAACTTTTTTACCTGCTAAAGTCAACTTAGTTGACACACTATTACCGAAGTTTACATGGACATTCTTAACATCCCTGCTCAAGGTAATTCTGTGTTCACTATTAGCTTGTAAAGTTCCTGACCATCTAACTTGGCCATCAACAGTTACTTGTGCCCAAGTGGATGTCGCACCAGTTTCAAGTTTCAAATCACGATCGCTTGCTTTCTTGAAGTCAAGAACGCGATATCTGTTTTCACCAAGCTTTTCAATTCTAACTTTAGAAGTTTTGGTCTTACGAAGGGCCTTCTTTTTCTTTGAGGAAGAAGATTCAGATGAGGATGAAACAGTCACATTATCTGCTTGATTTGCCGATTGTTGATTTGAACCTGGAGCAAAAAAGTGTGCATATACTAAATAAACAACAAAAATTACTAAAAATACGCCGATTACTGCTGCAGCTTTTGGTAAATAAGCCTTCCAAAGACCCTTTTTATTTCTAGTGGTTCTTCTTATTTCTTCACTTTTATTATCGATAGAATTTTCTACGTATTCCTCAGGCTTGGATTCTGGAACCTCTGAGTGAAAATCATTTAATAATTCATTTCCATTCAATCCAACTACTTGCGCATATTGCTTAATAAATGCACGTACGTAGAAATCTCCTGGTAATTGATCAAAATCATTATTTTCTAGAGCAGTAAGGTAGCGTCTTTGAATCTTGGTAATCTTTTCTACATCTTCAATAGACATACCCTTTGCTTTTCTAGCACTACGTAATTTATCTCCGATATCTGCCATAATAACCTCTCACTTTTTGCATAATCAAATATGAGTATACCAAAATCAATGGTACTTAAACAAGCCAACCGCCATCAATATAGATAGTTTGTCCCGTTAAATAGTCCGCCTGATTAGATAAAAGAGCCTTGACCCAATAAGAAACATCGCTTGCATTTGCCAGCCGGCCTGCAGGAATCTCACTTTTTACCTGCTCTAAAATATCATCACTAAATATCTTATTCATCGGTGTATCAACTGCACCAGGAGCTAGCACATTAACTGTCAAATGACTAGAAGCAACCTCACGACTATAGCCCTTACAAAAAGCACTCAAGCCACCTTTAGATGCACTGTAAACTGCTTCAAGAGCACTTGCTTGTTTACCATAAACTGAACCTAAAAAGATGATGCGACTATGATCATAGTTTAAAAGCATCTCCTCTAAGTAAGAAACAATTTTGATTGGAGCAGTCAAATTAACTTTCAGTATTTTATCAATCATTTCTGGATCTTGGTCTTTTAAAAAGCTATAATCAGTAATTCCTTGAGCAAAGATCAAAGCATTCACTGGAAAAATATTGTTCAGCTTATCTTTAATTACCTCACTAGAATCCAAAAATGATACTTTCAAAGTAAAAAAATCTTGTTGCGGATAAGCATGACTAAATTCTTCTTGCATTTGCTCAGCAAACTTTTTTTGTTTGTCATAATGTAAATACAATGACCAGCCCTCTTTAGCTAAGTCAGTTGCAATAGCTTGCCCAATACCACCGGTTGCTCCAAATATTAATGCTCGTTTCATTGTTTATCTCTTTTATTTTTTTCTAGGATAGTTGTAAATATATCACTTTGTCTAATAATACTTTTAACAAACAAGTAAAATTCACTAAAACTTAAGGTTTGCAAAAATTGAAATACTTCATCCATTGATTCATGATCTAAATTAAGTTCGGCTTGTTCAATAGCAACGCTATCAATATCATTTAACTGGCGCAAATACTTTGCTAAAAACAGCTTTTTTTGCCTCTCAAATTCTTTCTCGGTAATTTCTATATTCGTTAATTCTTTCTTTATATCAGCTAGTAAGTTCTCGGGCTGATTAGAAACTCCATTCATAATAATAAAATTACCCTGTCTAGTGTAAGTTACACTATAGGCAAGTGGTGAATGTAAAATATCAGCTTTTTGTTCCAATTCAAACCAGCTACTACTTGAACTAAAACAACTTGCAAGCATCATTTCTAACAAAATTTGTGCATCCAAATCTGAAAAACCAAATTTTTCAAATTCTGGCATACGTATGCCCAAGCCTACTTGACTAATTGACACATCATCATTTATGACTTGATGCATTTCTTTTCTTGGATACACTTTCTTTATTACTTCTTTTGGCTTTTTTTGGCTTGTAAAATATTTAGCTTGTAATTTGTTAATTTGCGTAAACATCTTCTTAACTTGATAATCAGAGAAATCGCCACAAGCTACCAAAGACAAGTTTTGAGCATAATAGTGATTCTTATAGATCTCAAGCAATGTTTCACTATCCATTTGGTCAATCGAAGCATGTGTTCCAGTAAGATCTTGTGCCAAATTCGTTTTAGGAAACATACGTGTTAATAAAGAATGATTAACTTTCCATTCTGGATCATCTTGATACATTGCCAATTCTTGATTAATAATATTTTTTTCTTTATTAACATTGTCTTCAGTAAAGTAAGTAGTCCCCGCTAATTCAAAGAGTAGTTCCAAAACTTTAGACCAGTGATCGACAAAACTTGCATAGAACATTGTCTCGTTATATGTCGTGAAAGCATTACTTTCACACCCTAATTCATCAAGTTTTAAAGAGATATCACCATCTTTTTTTGCAAACAATTTATGCTCTAAAAAGTGCGCGCCTCCACACAATTTTTGATCATCAGAGCCGCCAAAATCAACAATGATTCCCATAAATTTCTTTTTGAAATATGGTTTTCGGATAATTTGCGCCTCAAAACCTGATTTAAATGTTTTTTTGATTACTTCTAATTTTTTCATTCTAAACAATAGCTTTCATTTAAAAAGAGTGCCTGACTGAATTCAACCATGTTTTGCACTGTTAGTTTATCAACCATTGTTATTCGATCTTTCAAACTAACTTCTTGACCTTTAAGTGCATTGGACAACAGCAATAAAATCTGTCTATCAGGACTATCTTGCCCGACAACATAAATTTTTTTGGTCTTTTGCTTAGCTTTCTTAAAAAGTTGCTCGTCAACTTTATTTTGACTGACCAGCTTAACTTGCTCTTCAATCTCTTTTTTGACTGCTTCAACTTTTGACTTTTCAATACCGGCATTTATTAAAAATAATGAATTGTTCAAATAATTGGCGGCATCAATTGCATAAGCTGCGCCTAATTTTTCTCGAACATTAACAAATAATTTTGAAGATTCATCACCAGCTAAATAATTACTAAAAACTAATCCTGAAAACTGACGGATTTTTAATGGTAATTGATAATCATAGCCATAACCTAATAACAGTTGAGTTTGTTCACTATTTTTTTGCTGAATTTCTTCTATCGGAGCATAGTGGGCCGGAATTGAAAGATTTTTTGTTTCAAAAGGAGCTGAGCATCCTGCCCAATCTAGTTCTGGCTGCACTAAATCTGTCAATAAATCCGGATCTTGAGCAATACCTACGCATACTGTAGGACAGGATAATAATTTGTGAACAAACTCTTTAATATCTGTCAAGCTGCAATTCTTTAAAGTCTCTGGATCTCCAAAAGTACTATTTTGCCAATCAGGAGTTTTGCGATACCAATAATTGAAAAATTTTTCATAAGCATAATTTTCTGGAACATCTAAGAACTGTTTCTTTTCGGCAATAATTCTCTCTTTGGCAGCATGAAGCAATGGATCAGCTAATAAAGGATTTTTAATAATATCAAAATAGGTCCTAACAATTGTTCGATAATTATAATCCGGATCTAAAACCTCACGTGGCTCAACAAAACTTGTGACATAAAACATTAAAATCTGACTACCAAATACCTCGGGCACTACAGTTAACTGCATATCATATAGTTCTTCTAAAGTCTTGGCTTGTAAACTAACGCCCGGATAAGGTGTACTAGCCATGTTTTGCATAGCCGCTAAAATATTCGCATACGCTAAGTTTTTCTTATTTAGAGGCATACGTAAAAAACAGCCAAAAGTGGCTGTTGTAAATTTTAAATTGTGCTCAATTTGAATATTAGCCATTATTTTCTCCTTGTTTTTCTGGAGGTACTAAAACTTGTCTCGGCTTTGAACCTTCAGAAGGACCGACAATTCCTTTTGCTTCCATTTCATCCACAATTCTTGCAGCTCTATTATAACCAATTCTAAAGCGGCGTTGCAGCATTGAGACACTCGCAGATTGCTGTTTTCTAACTAAAGCAACTGCTTGATCATAAAATTCATCATCCGGCTCCTCATCAATAGCATTAGAAGCACTTGTATCCTGAGCTGAAGGAATCATATCTTCGTTATAATCGGCTTCTTGCTGCTGTTTTACCCAATCAACAACTTTTTCAACCTCATCAACTGAGATATATGCACCTTGAATACGCTCAGGTTTTGCTGCACCAATTGGCAAGAAAAGCATATCTCCACGTCCTAGAAGTTTTTCTGCACCTACTTGATCTAAAATAGTTCTCGAGTCTACACCACTAGAAACTGCGAAGGAAATTCGTGAAGGTACGTTGGCCTTAATCAAACCAGTAATAACATCAACACTTGGTCTTTGAGTTGCTAAAATCATATGAATCCCTGCAGCACGAGCCATCTGAGCTAAACGAACAATCGCATCTTCAACATCATGGCCGGCAACCATCATCAAATCACTCAGCTCATCAACAATTACCACCACATATGGTAATCTTTCCATAACTGGTTTTGACTTATCAGCATTGTTTTCATCAACTTTTTGGTTAAATTCAGTAATGTTTCTGACACTTGAAGCTGCAAATAACTTATAACGTCTTTCCATTTCTTTAACAGCTTTACGCAAGGCATTTGCAGCGAGTTTCGCATCAGTCACTACGGGGATTAACAAATGAGGAACGCCATTATAAACAGATAATTCCACCATCTTAGGGTCGATCAATACTAATTTAACTTCTTGAGGATCTGACTTCATTAAAATGGAAGTAATGATCGTGTTAATCGCTACTGATTTACCAGAGCCTGTTGATCCAGCAATTAACAAGTGCGGCATTTTTCTGAGATCCGCAGAAATAGTCGTGCCTGTAACGTCTTTGCCCAAAGGAACTGCCAAATCTTGACTTTTAGATTTAGTGTCTTGATGAAGCATTACATCTTTAAAAGAAACCGCAGATGTTGTCTTATTCGGTACTTCAATTCCAATCAATGGCTTACCAGGAATTGGAGCTTCAATACGAATATCTTTGGCTGCCAATGCTAGTGCTAAGTCATCGGCCAAGTTAACAATACGACTTACCTTAACTCCCACAGCTGGTTGTACTTCATAACGTGTAACAGTTGGACCAAGTACAGCCTTTTTCACATTTACTTTGACACCAAAACTATTAAATGTCGATTCCAAGACTTGGGTGTTTTTTTGAATTAATTGACGATCTTGACTTTGATCCACAGGCTTAATTGGATTAAGCAAATTCATTGGTGGCTTGACATAATGCTTATTTTTAGCAGTAGAAGTCATCTTGCTTTCTAAATCTCCGTGATCGACGTTAGAAAGCTCTTGCCTAATTTTATTGTCATCATCAGAAAAAGAGTGAGACTTCGGTAAATCTTCACTTTCTTTTGAATGACTAACTTCAACTTTAGGTTCTAAATCTGCTGGATCATCTTCAACAGCTGGCGTACTTTCCTGAATTGGAATTGCAGTATATTCAACATCATCTTCTGGCTCAGCTGTAGTTGGTGCAGGAGTTGATTGCTTGACATTCTCAGTTGCCCGCGTAGAAAAATCATCAGTATTTGGAAAGGGATCCTCGCTTTTTTCTAAGGGGTCAGTCAATCTTTCACGATTTGAGGCTTTTTTTTCAGCATGCTTTTCAACTAAATCAGTATATTTAGTCTTTAATGCATCACCTGCATCTTTGTTTTTTTCAATAAACAATTGAGAAAAATTCCGAAACTTTTCAACCACGTCTTTAAACTTAATATTTAAAATCATGGCAATTCCAATGATGATAGCAACTATTGCCAAAAATCGAGCACCAACATTGCTAAATAATGGAAAAACCAATTGATATAATGCAGTTCCTAAGATTCCTCCACCAATTGAACCAGTATTTTGGCCACGGCTAAATTCAGCTCCAATAGTAGTCAGAAAGCTATCCACAAAGCCATGGTTAATCATCATATTAGAATAATAAGTGCTGCTCTGCCATAAAGCTAACCCAAAATAACTTAATACTAAACCTGATACTTTTTTCCAGCCTAAGTGCGGTGGTTGGTTATAAATTACCATCACTAAGCCAAAGATCCCAGTCAAAACAGACGCTAAGTAATGACTGTCTCCTACAAAAAATCGGAAACAATTAATTAACTGACGACTAAAAATTCCAAAACGCAAGCATGAGAAAATTGCTAGCAAAAGCAAAATAAGCCCTGCGATTACCCAGGACATATCTTGCTTTTGTTTTTTTGTACTCTTTCTTTTTTTGCTTCGCTTTTTTCTTTTAGGCATTAGCAAACCTTCCTAATTTTCGTCATTGTTGTTATCTTTATCTCTATTTTTCAACAATTCATCAAAGTTAGACTTAAAGTTTAAGTTAACTGGTTGATCTAAGGTGATTTGGGTGATTTCGTAAGTTAAAGTTTCAATTTCTTCAACTAACGGACGAGAAAGCAATTGATAATCAGTGGGGTTTAAATCGTCACCCTTACCAAAATAGCCAATTAATTGGACCACTTGAGTAATTAAACCCGAAACAGTAAACATCCCCGGAGCTGGCGCAACTGCAAATGGCACTCCAACTTCAAAATATTTACCTTCCTCGCTTTCAGGCATTTGCTTTCCATTTTCATCATTTTGAACAACTTCACGAATAGAAACAGTAACATCACTTTTCACTTTTTGTTCTTCGTTAATATCATAGTGAAAGTTTCTAACAATGATTGGGGTCATTTTCTTAAAGTCCATGATTATTCTCCTAAATTTCTTTCATATCTGCCAGGACGATAGTAGTTATCTTTTAACTTATCATTTTCATAATGATGGCTAGTTTCTAAGCCAGGAAATCCTTGCTGACGCAAAGCTTCCAGCAAAACCATCGCAACAGAATTAGATAAGTTATAACAACGAATATTATCTGACATCGGAATACGTAAATTGCGATCATAATATTCTCTCATAAAGGTCTCCGGTAAACCAGTAGTTTCTTTACCAAACACAAAATAATAATCTTTCTTAGGATCAGTATAGTCTACTTGAGCGTAATTTTTTGAAGAAAACTTAGAAATCAAATACATTTCATCATTCGGTCCTAGAGTTTTTAAAAAAGCTTCTAAGTCGTCATGCAGACGAAGGTCAACTTTATCCCAATAATCTAAACCAGCACGTTTCATTTTTTTATTGTCAATTTGAAAACCCAGTGGCTCAATTAAATCTAAAACTGTATTTGTTCCTGCACAAGTTCTAGCAATATTACCAGTATTGGCAGGCATTAAAGGTTCAAATAATACTACATGATTAGTCATAAATTAACTCCTTGTAAAAAAACGTAGTACCTGTTAATGGTCAAGTACCACGTTTATTTGTCTAATACAATTCTACTCTTTAGTGAGTGTTTTATCATCATTATCTGGCTCATTTTCAAATTCATCTTCATACAGATGTGAAATAGTTCGATAATAATTGAAAACTCTAGTCACAATAATTTTAATCACAGCATAAACTGGGATCGCAAAAATAACTCCCCACAAACCAGAAACAGCACTTGCACCGATCAAAAGCAAAATAGTTGTCACTGGATTCATATTCATCTTATTCCCCATAACTAGTGGTGAAACTACACGTCCTTCGATGGTCTGCTCGATCATAAAGACGATAGCTACCTTAAAGAGCATAAACGGAGAATCCATAATCGCCAAAATCACAACTGGAATCATTGAAATGAAAGTACCAAAATATGGGATCATATTCAAAAATCCAGCTAAAACGGCCAAAGTTAGGCCATAATTTAAACCAATAATTGAATACCCAATTGCAAACATCACTCCAACCCAGAAGGCAACAGTAATTTGACCTCTGATGTAGGAAGATAGTGCATAGTTAATATCATGCAGCAAACTAGCAAAAGATGGCTTTAATTTATTAGGTGCAAATTTTGTTAAATATGGATTTAAACGATGCCCGTCTTTCAACATAAAAAATAAGACAAATGGTGCGGTTAACAATGTCATAAAGATCATCGTCACAACATTGACAGCAGATGACAAATTATTAATTGCTAAATTGACACTATCTTGACCATTTTTAAAAATCTTACTTTGAGCATCAGCAACTGCATCATTAATATTGCTGCGTACGCTGTTTAAACGAGGATCATGAAGTAAATGATTAACAGAATTTTGGGCATCGCGCCAATAATCTGGCCAATTTTTGATCAGAGATTCGGTTTGTTTTTGAACAACTGGAACAAGTGAGTTGATAATCCAGATCAATAATCCTAAAACTAGAACAAACAAGACAATGATCGTTACTAGACGCGGAACCTTAAATTTTCGCTCCAAAAAATCAACGACTGGATTCATTAAGTAATACTGAATCGCAGCCACCAAAATTGGTGGTAAGATTGCATTAAAAAAGGTCCAGAAGGGATTCAGTACAAAAGAAATTTTGTTAAAGACAAATATAATTAAAAAGAAAAGTAACAGATTTAATAAGACGATGCTAAATCGATTATCTAAGAACCATCTTACAAAGATATTGTCTCTATACCGATTTTCATGCTTCTTATCTTCCATCAGTTCATCTCGCTCCCATGAATATATTCAATTTCATCCCCACTTACAAAGTTAGGAATCTTTTCTTCATCCATCTTTTGCAAGTATATGGCATTCTTCATTAGTTTTTGTGGCGTTTGATCAATGAAAACCAGCGTGGCGTGTCCCATATCTTTCATATCTGTAGTCACCAAACTACCTACACCAATTGCTTCATAAAAGCGCGAATTAATTTTTATTTGGTCGCCCTTTTCAAAAACAAAATTATCGAGTGAATGATCAGTATCAAATTTTTGAATTACAGACACGTTTTTTAGTTCATCAGTTGCATTATCACCAAACATAATAATGATATTTTCACGCGGATCAATTGCCTGCTTTCCAACTTCTAGAATCTTAGCTTTCCATTTCATTTTAAATTCTCCTTAGCTAGATTTTATCATTAATAACACCTTAATAGCTAACCTTGACTAAATAATTTTTAGTAAGTGAACTATGCTATACTTTAATCGATTAAGAAAAAAGATTTAACTTATATATCCGAGGAGGTTATCTATGAATATTTTATTTGGTGGGTATACTAGCCATGAATCTAAAGGGATCTATGAAGGAAAAATCGATCTAAACTCTCAAGCTCCCGAAGTAAAAGATGTCAAAAATGTTATAAAGATCGATCGTCCAACTTATTTTGCAGCTGATCCAGAAAAAAAGTTACTATTTTCAATTGCTGAAGAATCAGATCAAGCTGGTATCGCCTCTTTTCATAAAGAATCTGGTAAATATGAAAAAGTTGATACCTATCTACATCAAGGAGCTGCTCCTTGCTATGTTGGAATCGATACTACAAAACAATTAATTTACACTGCAAACTATCACTTAGCTACCTTAAGCGTATTCAGCTATGATGACGATGGTCATCTTAAATTCATCACAAGTGCTAAGCATACTGGCTCAGGTCCGCGTCCTGAACAAGACTCAGCTCATGTTCACTTTTTTGATGAAACTCCGGGTGGCCATTTGGTTTCCTGTGACTTAGGGATTGACGCGGTTGATTTTTATGATTTGAAGGACAATCAATTAGTTCATTTAGCACGCTATCAAATGGAAAAAGGCTTTGGCACTCGTCATATTGTATTTTCCAACGATGGTAAGTTTATGTTTATTGTGGGTGAATTGTCCAGCCAAATTAATGTTGCCAAATTAAATGAAGATAGTTGGGAATTTGAGAATATTGCAACTTATAAAACGATTCCTGAAGATTTCACTGAACATAATGGAGCTGCTGCAATTTTAATCTCTAAAGATAATAAATTTATCTACGTTACTAACCGTGGAAATGATTCAATTGCAGTCTTCAAGATTTTAAATGACGGTCATTTATATTTAGTTCAAAGAATTTCTGTTTTTGGATCATTCCCAAGAGACTTTAACTGGGACCCTAAGCAAAATTACCTAGTTTGTGCAAATCAAAACACTAGCAATGCTGCTTTATATCGTCGCAATAATGAAGACGGAACTTTAACTCCTATTCAAAAAGATATTTTAGCTCCAGAAGCAACCAGAGTGTTATTTACCAATATGTAAAACCTTACTTACAACAAAAATACCTATCGCAGCGCGATAGGTATTTTTTCATCCGTCCAAATAAATTGTTACAAAAATTATCCTAAATTAAGTTTGCCTCTTGGAGCAATTCTTCAAGCCACGTTCCTTTAATCTTCTTCATACCAGCTTTAATAGCTAGTTTTTCTGGAAGTGCTACATCTTGATTCTCAAGTTTCTTTTTATCTGACATGTAGTACATTGCTCTAAGCAGTTGTCGAATATCATATACAGAATCAAAGACTTCCGGAACACCACGATCAACATTTAAAAGCGTATAAACAGCTTCCATTGCAGTTCTCACTGAATATTCAGTGGTAAATACCGTATCACGAGTTGGGCTTTCTGCAAAGTTACCAATAAAGGCTAGGTTCTTTGAACCTTCTGGAACAACTGCAGGCCGATCTCCGTCATGCCGTGGCATAAAGTAGCTAGTGATATATGGCATGTAAACAGGAACTGTGTTCATATATTTTTCAGAAGACAAATTCTTAATCTCACTGTCTGGTACACCTAGGTGGTAAAGAAGCTCTTGAGCAATTTCTTGACCAGTACATTCGGTCACTTTCTTGTGAACATAATTACCTTCAGTATCTGAATATAATGCATAAATCCAAATAACAGTTTCGTCAGGTTTTTGAGACTTAAAGTGTGGCTGTCTATGAATAGTAAAACTCAAGCACCAGTTAGAGTCCGTAATTGTTACAATACCACCAGTATTGACCTTGCCATCATAAAGTGAACGTTTAGTTAAACGTTCAAAATATGGTGCTAAAGTCTTATCCTTTAAAGTTGTCGTTGCAGAAACAAACCATGAGCGTTCAGGTAAATTTTCACTAAATACTTCTGGATGACCAAAAGCTGGATCTTGTTTTGCCAGATTCTCCCATAATTTCCATGAGCTTCCCTTTGCATGAGTAATTGGAGCAGGAGTATTTTGATTACCATAAGTTGAACTTTCGGTGATTGAACCATTAGTAACAAATACAATATCATCACTAGTTAAGTTAATTTCACTTGATTTACCATCTTTTTCAATCAGGATCTTCTTAGCAACCTTTTTATCACCTGAGCTATCAACGATGACATTTTGAACATGAACGCCATATTCGATTTTAACTCCATGATCCTTTAAATACTTCAAAACTGGCTTAACCATTGATTCATACTGGTTATATTTATTAAACTTTAAAGCAGTAAAATCAGGTAGCCCATCAATGTGGTGGATAAACCGCATGCAGTAGCGACGCATTTCAGCTAATGAATGCCATTTTTCAAAGGCAAACATTGTTGACCAATACGTCCAAAAGTTAGTATTAAAGAATTCAGGTGAGAACCACTCTTCAATGGTTTTACCTTGAATTTCGCTTTCTGGAGTCAAAATCAATTTAACTATCTCATTAGCGTGCTTGTCCAATTGATATTTACCATCACTTGGCAAACGATCTCCACGATTATGAATTAAGCGACAATTTGATGAGTTAGGATCATCTTTATCAAGCCAATAATATTCGTCTAAGTATGATGCTCCTGGTATTTCAAGACTTGGAATTGAACGATACATATCCCATAAACATTCAAAGTGGTTTTCCATCTCACGACCACCGCGAACTACAAAACCAGCATTTGGACGATCAGTTCCATCAAGTGAACCACCTGCAACAGGCAATTCTTCTAAGATATGAATCTTCTCACCTTTCATCTTAGCGTCTCGAATCAAAAATACAGCAGCAGCTAAGCCAGCTAATCCACTCCCAACAATATAAGCAGATTTTTTATCTACTCCAGCCGGTTTGCGAGTGTCAGCAAAAGCTTCGTAGTTTCCATTTGAATAGTACATTAAAGACTCCTCTTTTCTATATTAAGATAGAAATAAAACTCAACTTAATTGTATGTAAACCGCTTTCAAATGTCAATTATTCTAAAGAAATTTATCAAGTTATTAATTATTCGTAATGGCTCAATTTTTTCCACAGCTGTTTCATATCTAGCGGGTCTTCAATTTCAACTTTAACTTTCTTATCAGTAAAAGGATCTTGATATTCAAGTAAAAAGCAGTTCAAAGCTTGTCGCATAAAGTTATCATCAATTCCATACAGTGGATCTCCAAACAAAGGATGCTGTAAAGCTTGCATATGAACGCGAATTTGGTGCGTTCTTCCTGTAAGTAAACGCAATTGGACTAAACTTGCTCCATCGACTTGCTCTAAAACTTTATACTCTGTAATTGCCCTTTGACCGCTCT
This sequence comes from uncultured Lactobacillus sp., assembly GCF_947367085.1. Classification (GTDB taxonomy): domain Bacteria; phylum Bacillota; class Bacilli; order Lactobacillales; family Lactobacillaceae; genus Lactobacillus. Next base: position 13,579 of record NZ_CANBCP010000017.1, read on the forward strand.
GTACAATATAACGTTTAACGGTGCTATCTTTTTTGCCAATTGGCAGATCAATTTTTCCACTTAGTTCATTTTCTGCAAAATTGCCATGAACAATCGCATGATATTTTTTTATTAATTGATCTTTATTCAATTTACTAAACCGATCATGAGCGACAGAATTTTTCCCGATTAAAACTAAGCCCGACGTATCTTTATCTAAGCGAGTTATAACATGCGGTTTAGTGGTCAAATTTTGACTTTTGAAATAATAAAGCAAGCGATTAACCAGAGCACTGTCATCTTCATACCGTGATGGAATTGATAACACTCCTGCTGGCTTATTCACAATTAAATAATCTTTTTCTTCTTTGACGATATTAACAGGTAAATTAGTTGGTTTTAAAAACTCATTTTCTTTTTCATTACCCAAAATAAAAATGACCTCGTCATTCTTTTTAAGTAAATACTTACTATATCGTCTTTTATGGTTAACTAACATCATCCCGCCATGATGACGGCAATTGATTATTGCCCGGTGAGAAAAACCATTTTTTAACAAAAAACGCCCCAGTTGCTGGGGTGTCTCGTTTTCAAAAATCATCTTAAAATACTGCATTATACCTTCCGATCATGTCCAATAAAGGCATCTTCAACACGATTCCAAAAATGAGTATGTTGATACTTATCAAACCTAATTACATGTTGCGAAATACGATATTCGATCTTTTTGATATGTTTGTGATTAAATTCATAACCATCATAAGTAACAACATAGTGATCATCATTGCCGGTTTCTGGTTTGATAGTTATCCATTCATCTGGAGCAATAACAATTGGTGAAGATAAAGTTCTAAAAACCCGATTATTGATTGAAGCAATTTCTGTCATTTGCAGAGCCTTTAAGCGTGGGTGAATCACTGCTCCTCCTAACGACTTACTATAAGCAGTCGACCCAGTTGGAGTAGATACACAAAGTCCATCGCCTTTAAAGCTTTCAAAAAATTGATCACGAATATAAACATCTGCTTTCAAGGTTTTAGAAACTTTCTTAATAGTTGCTTCGTTTAAAGCAAGTAGCTTCTTTTTTTCGTCATTACCCGTAGTAATAATTAACTCTAAAAGTGGATAAGAGGCACTCGAAGGTTGCTTTTTAGTTAAACTGTCAACTAATTTACCAATCTCAAAATTTCGCCAATCAGTATAAAAACCCAAGTGTCCAGTGTGAATCCCAATAAATCTAATTTGATCAATCAAATTAACGTATTTATGAAAAGCTGAAATTAAAGTTCCATCCCCACCTACTGTTAATACAACATCCGGATTTTCTGGATCCAATTCAATCTTTCTACTAGCCAATAATTTTTCTAAATTTTTAACTACCGCTTGAGTCTCAATACGGTCGTTACCTACAATTGCGACTTTCATTATTGTTCTTTTCCCTTTGTTCTAGTAAAAATCCGCTGTGCTTCTTGGACTTCATCTTTAATTGATGACATCTCTTCATCCAGTTTATAAGCTGCTTCAGCAGTTGTTTTTAACCGTTGAGATATATCTTCTGGATATTGTCCTTTATATTTATAATTCAACGTATGCTCAACTGTAGCCCAAAAGTTCATTGCTAAAGTTCTAATCTGAATTTCAGCGATAATCTTTTTAGGTCCTTCTGGCAAGAAGACAGAATATTCAATTACCATATGATATGATCGATACCCTGATGGTTTTGCATTTTGAATGTAATCTCTTTCTTCTACCACTTGCATGTCTTGACGCTCGTGAATCAGATCAACTACTCGATAAATATCATCAACAAACTGACACATTATTCGAATACCGGCAATATCTTGCATATCAGTCTCGATAACATCTTGCGATATTACTCGACGTTTCATTTTTTCTTTAATTGAATCAACCGTTTTAACACGACCAACTACAAATTCTATCGGTGAATGCTCGCCTTTATTCAAAAAGCTCTGACGTAATGAGCGAAATTTTACTTTTAGCTCAGAAACCGCTTCTTGATAGGGCCAAAGAAATAAATCCCAATCTTGCATCAGTAATATCCTTTCCGTTTCAAACAAAATTATTCTACCATATAGATAGACAGCAAATTCAAATTGGAGGTTAAATTATGACAAAAAATATTGAAATTGAGTCCAAAACTCTACTTACCCAAGATACATACGAGAAGATGGTAAACGCATTTACCAAGAAATCAGAATATATTCAGCAAAACTTTTATTTTGATACTCCTAATTTAGATCTAGCAAATAATGAATCCAGTGTCCGAATCAGAGTTTATGTGGAACATGCTGAACAGACTTTGAAGGCTAAAGAAAAAGATCCAAAGCAAGATAAATTCCATGAAGTTATCGAAATTAATGATCTGCTTCCTTTAGCTCAAGCTGAGCAAATGGTCCACGCTGCTCAAGATGGTGAACACTTTACTTTTGGCGGCGATGTTGGTGAATATCTCAACAAGCATTTTGATAAACAAGTTGTTAATACACTAGAATTAAGAACATGGAGTAAAACTCGCCGAATTATGGCCGATGGACCTGATAAATGTGATTTAACACTTGATATGACCGAGTATGAAGATGGCTTTGTTGATTTTGAGCTTGAAATCGAAAATGATGATCCAAGTTTAATCAAAAAAGTACTTGGTGAGTTAGAAAAACAGTTTAATTTCAAATCAACACATGAAAATACTAATCAAAATAAAGTTGAAAGAGCATATACTCACTCAAAGTAAGCAAATCATTTAACATTTTTGATCGTTTCTGATAAAGTATGTATGGATTATTCTTGGACTTACATGGGAGGAAATAAGATGTACGAGATCTTCTTCTTTGTGAATCCGATTGGCATTAACTGCTATGAAAGTGAACAAGCTATCATCAATGCAATCGATGATTCTCAGAAAAAAGTCGACTATCATTTTATTCCGATGGCAAATATGACTACAATCCGTAATGATATTAAGGCTCGTAAGCTACCAACTTGTGATCTTGATTTATTTAACAGAATTAGTCGTAATACCTTTAATGCAATTAAAGACTATCACGCTGTCAAGTTAATGAAAGGGAATAAATTAGCTAGACAGTTTCTCTTAAAATTGCAATCGGAAATTAATGATAATCATAATTCATATTCAAAACAGTTAGTCGATCAGATTCTCGATGATTTAAACGTTAAAAAAGAAAGTTTTATCAAAACCAGAGAAACTAAATATACTTTACTTTCAATGGAAAAAGATTTACAGCTGGCTAAACAGTTCAAAGTTGAAACAACCCCAACCACTTTTATCTATAATTATGATGAAGTAGATAATAATTTTATGATTGAGGGGAAAGTCACTAAAGAAGCTGTATCTGCTGCTTTAAATACTCCAGTTCATGAAAAAGAGTATGGAACGAATAGTAGTTTACATGTAATTTAAAAGAGATGCCTAATGGCATCTCTTTTTTGTCATGCTTTCAAATATTTTAGTATGGCAATTTTTTCCAGCGGCGTTCGATAGTTAACAAACAATTCTAACGGTAAATCGTCTATCGTTTTACCTCTTTCATATAAAAGCTGTCCTACTTGCAAGCCCAATTTAGTCTTTTCTTTTAATTGTTTTGCCAAATAATAATACTGTTTGTGATAATCACAGATACTCTTTCTCTGATTCAAATTGGGTTTAAATGAAAAAAAGTTTTTGATCCCTTTTTCATCCAAAGAAAATCTTTCTTGTAAATACGAAACGCGCGGTTTAATTGCTTCTAAGCGAACATCATATTTTAATCTAATTTCTAAATTATGAGGATCAATTTCTAGATAGTACCATTTCCACGCTTTAGAATAGCGAAAAAACATTTTTTGTGTCTTTTTCAATTTTCCCTTTAAATAGTGTCTCTTGCCAACTAGCCAGATATCCTTAATCTTGATTTGCTGATATAAATGATGACGATGCTCATACTCTTCATCGCTTAACGGCGCACACTGAATTTCAAAAGCCAATTTTGAATTAACCAAAATGTCTGCTCTTAGCTGCTGATTTGCTAAAGCAATTTCGACTTGAGCTGGAAAGCCGTTAGCTACCAAGGCACTACAAAGCAAGTTTTTGCTTCGCTGATGTTCATCTTTTTCTCCTTGACCAGTAATTAAATGAATGTGCTTGAAAAAAGGCATTTTTTGTTGAGAAATTACTAACATCACTCGATGATTACAAGATGGACAGCGATAATTATCCTCGTTTAATCTTTTTTGTCTTTGATAAACTAAATTCGCCTCGCTAACTGCTAATACCAAATTTTGTTTTAATAATGCTGCATACAATTTTTGCACCCATTATTTATTACACAAAAAAAGACGGATTTTATCCGTCTTTTTAAGCTTTAACAAAATATCTTCTTAAGTTGCCTAGAGCATCTTGAGTAATTAGTCGTTTGGCTTGTGATTTTATCTTTTCGAATTTTTTAAGAGGTATCGATGTACCAAATTCATTCGCAATTGCCCAGGCATCAGTTGGCTTCATTTCGATATAGTTATCATCTAAAAATGCCAAATCTAAGAAATAATGATGTCTAAAAGTGTATAAGCTAGATGCTAAGCCTTCAACTTGCAAGCTTTCTGCTAAGCCCACAGTTGCATCAATTCCTTCAATTTCATAAATACGATGATTAAGATCGTCACTATCTTCACTTATTTCAGTTTGACGTGAAGAAGAAGCATCGCTGCTAACGCCCGTTAAACCTTCTAAGAGCTGTTTTAATTCTTGATTGGTAGGATTATCCTCTTCATCATTTTTATCGGTTACCTTAGTGATTAAGAGCTCTAAGCCGCTACTACTTGGCATAACTTGAAAAGTTACAGGATCATCTTTTGCAAAGGTATGATCAGTATCAACTTCTTTGAGAATTTGGTAAAAGAAGTTTTGAATTTGACTTTTATTGCCAAGCAAATCAAGCATTGTTATACCTCTTTCTTTCAATTCAGCGGTATCCATATTAACTTGAATTGTATTTTTACTAATTCTATGTACTTGCACTCTACTCACCCCTATTAATATCATTTTTTCTATTGTAACCTATTTTGACGAACAAACAAAAGCGATAGCAAAATAGCTATCGCCTTTTAAAATAATTTAAGAAATTTAGAAGCTGATCATTGCTTGAGCTTCTTCAAGCTCTAAGCGACGAACCTTTCTCGGTAAGAATCTTCTAATCTCGTCTTCGTTATAGCCCACTTGAAGACGGCGGTCATCCATAATAATTGGACGACGTAAAAGACTAGGATTCTTTTCGACTAAATCGATCAACTTATCAATTGATAAGTCATCTAAATCAATTCTCAGGCTCTTAAACGAGCGAGAACGAGTAGATATTATTTCTTCAGTCCCATTTTCGGTCATCCGCAAGATTTGCATGATTTCATCTTTTGAAAGAGGTTTAGCAAAAATATTTCTTTCTTTGAAAGGAATATCATGTTCCTTTAACCATGCTTTTGCCTTACGACATGATGTACAGCTAGGTGATGTATATAAATTAACCATTAATCTACACTCCTTTGTGCAGTAAAGACTACAAAAAGCTATATATAAATTATATAAATAGCTGAGTTACTAATTCTCTTAAGTAACCTATAATAAAAATCAACTTATCAACCTTACAGCTATACTGTACCACTAATGAGTGAATTATATGTGAAGATACGCTCTGTTTTTTTAATAAATATTAAAAATAGGAATAAAAAAAGGAAAGTATATAGATATGTACTTTCCTTAATAAGTTATATTAGTAGTTAATACCAAGTTTTTTCATAGTTTCTTGAACTAATTTTTCATTTTCTTCATAAGTTTCAGAAACGTAGCAAGCTTTATTAGCTAATTCTTTAATGTCCTCAGTATTAATTTGTTTCATCAAACTTCTAATACGTAAGATAGAAGTTGCACTCATTGAATATTCATCAAGTCCCATTGAAAGTAAAATTGGGAACATAATGTTATCACCGGCAGCTTCACCACACATACCACACCAAATACCATTTTCATGAGCACCATCGATAGTATGTTTAATCAAACGCAATACTGAAGGGTTATATGGTTGGTAGAGGTAAGAAACGTTATCGTTACCACGATCAGCAGCCATAGTGTATTGAATCAAATCGTTAGTTCCGATTGAGAAGAAATCAACTTCTTTAGCAAATTGATCAGCTAAAACTGCAGCTGCAGGAACTTCGATCATCATACCAACTTGTAAATTATCACCGATCTTTACACCATCTGCGAGTAATTTATCTTTTTCTTCCTTCAAGATCTTCTTAGCTTCGCGTAATTCATCTAAAGTACCGATCATTGGGAACATGATGCCTAAACTACCGTATGCAGAAGCACGAAGTAAAGCTCTCAATTGAGTTCTAAAGATATCTTTGTATTGGATTGACAAACGAATAGCACGAACACCCAAGAATGGGTTCATTTCTTCTGGTAAATTCCAGTAATCCAAGTGCTTATCGCCACCGATATCACAAGTTCTAATAATAACTTGTTTACCGTTCATACCTTCGATAACTTTCTTGTAGGCTTCAAATTGGTCTTCTTCACTTGGGAAATCAGATGAATCCATGTATAAGAATTCAGTTCTGTATAAACCAACTGCTTCAGCACCATTTTCAAGTACACCCTTCATATCATCAGGAGTACCAATGTTGGCAGCAATAGTATAGTGCTTACCATTTGCAGTAACTGATGGTTCATCTTTTAATTTCTTCCATTCAGCTTTTTGCTTTGCAAATGCTTCGCCCTTTTCAGTGTATTGCTTAACTTGTTCTTCAGTTGGGTCGATAATAGCAACACCATCTAAACCATCAGCAATAACCATTTGACCATTCTTAACATCCTTAGTAATAGTATTAGTACCTACTACTGCTGGAATTTCAAGAGAACGAGCCATAATAGCTGAGTGAGCAGTTCTACCACCAATATCAGTGATAAAGCCTTTAACGTATTTCTTGTTTAATTGAGCAGTATCACTTGGAGTTAAGTCATGAGCAATCACAACAACTTCATGATCAATAGCAGCTGGGTCAGGAAGACTTACGCCTAATAAGTGAGCCATGATACGCTTAGAAACATCACGCACATCGGCAGCTCTTTCTTGCATATATGCATTATCAGTCATACCTTCAAAAATAGTGATAAATTTTTGAGCGGTTTCGTCTAATGCAGCTTCGGCGTTAATTTTTTGATCTTTAATTTCTGTTTCGATAGCACCAGTAAACTCTGGGTCACTTAAGAATAAAAGGTGAGCATCGAAGACTTGTGCTTCATCCTCACCTAATGTTTCTTTAGCTTTGTCGCGAACTTGTTCAAGTTCAGAAGTTGATTCGTTAACTGCCTTTTTGAAACGGGCAACTTCACTCTCAACATCGCTTACTGAAGTTTTCGAAAACGAAAGGTCAGGTTCCACTAGCAAATATGCTGGTGCAACGGCAATACCATCACTGGCTGCAATACCTTGTAAAGTTTTCGTCATTATTCAGCTAAGCCTTCCTTTTTCATAGTATCTGCAATAGCGTCGATAGCTTCTTTTGCATCATCACCATCTGCAGTAATAGCTACATCAGCACCTTGGCCAACACCAAGTGACATAACACCCATGATTGACTTCAAGTTAACTGACTTGCCATTGTATTCCAAGTTAATATCTGAGTTAAACTTAGATGCAGTTTGAACTAACAAAGTAGCTGGACGTGCATGAATACCAGTTTCAGCAATAATATGAAATTCACGTTTTTCCATTTTTTAGGATCTCCTTTAAAATCAAAAATAATCGGGAGTTAAAACCCATTCGCTTACTAGATTATCATGTTTTCAAAGTTAAAACAATATGAATGTAATGGTTTTCATTAAAATAAATGACTAATTTTCATTTTTTACGGGTTTATACACAATTGAGCCACCTCTTTGTGCCACTCCGGTAATATCCTGTCTTTTTCCAAAATTTCTTAGTGCTGCTTGAAAACCAAAAGCATCTTTTGCTTCAACTTTATATTCTTCGAGCTTACCTTCTGCTAACTGATTTAATATCTCTTCATATTTTGACTCTTGTGACATTTTTTCTATCCTTTTTTATTCTTAATCTGAATTAAAAAATTAATGCCTAAATATTTTATCATGAATCTATTAATTAAGTTATCAATTCACTTGCATTTAGTAAGTAATCCTAGTATGATATATACAAATTAGCACTTGACTAGTATGAGTGCTAACAATACAATTTATAGTGAATTGATATGAACATAAATGAAAGGCGGCAAATAACAATGTTATGTCAAAATTGTCATCAGCGGCCTGCCTCCATTCACTTATATACTAACGTAAATGGACAAAACCGTGAAATATCTTTATGCCAGCAATGTTATCAAGATCTTAAAAATGAACAAGGAAACAACAATAATATGAACAACGAATTTTTTGGAAATTTTGATGATTTATTCAATGCATTAAATAATCAAAATAAAAATCAAAATCCTAATGACCAAGATCCTAGAATGCAGATGGGTGGCGGTCGAATGGGCGGTGGAAACGGACGCCAATCCTTACTTGACCAATACGGAACTGATTTAACCGACTTAGCTAAAAAAGGTAAAATTGATCCAGTAATCGGACGCGATAAAGAAATTGCTCGTGTTATCGAAATTTTAAATAGAAGAACTAAAAATAATCCAGTTTTAATTGGTGAAGCAGGTGTTGGTAAAACCGCCGTAGCCGAAGGTTTAGCCCAACAAATTGTCGATGGATCTGTTCCGGCTAAATTGCAAGATAAGCGCATTATTTCTTTAAATATGGTTTCTTTAGTCCAAGGAACTGGAATTCGTGGCCAATTTGAACAAAGAATGCAGCAATTAATTAAAGAGTTAGAAAAAGACCCTAGAATTATTCTCTTTATCGACGAAATTCATGAAATTGTTGGTGCGGGTAACGCTGAAGGCGGTATGGATGCTGGTAATATCATCAAGCCAGCTTTAGCTCGGGGCGAATTACAATTAATTGGAGCTACTACTATTAAGGAATATCGCAATATTGAAAAAGACTCCGCTTTAGCAAGACGTTTCCAACCAGTGGAAGTTAAAGAACCTTCAATTCAAGAAACAATCCAAATTTTGCAAGGAATCAAAAAACGTTACGAAGCTTATCACCACGTCCACTACACTGATGATGCGCTTGAAAGTGCGGTTAAACTTTCTTCACGTTACATTCAAGATCGCTTCTTACCAGATAAGGCTATTGACTTACTCGATGAAGCTGGTTCACGTATGAACTTAACGATTCCTTATGTCGATAGTGAAAAATTAAAAGAGCGTATGGATGCTGCGGAAAAATTAAAACAAGAAGCTCTTCAAAATGAAGATTATGAAAAAGCAGCTTACTATCGTGATCAAATTGAAAAATATGACAAATTAAAGGATCAAAAAGTAGATCCTGACAAAATGCCAACAATTACTTCTAAGATTATGGATAAGATTGTTGAAGAAAAGACTAATATTCCAGTCGGCGATCTTCAAAAACAAGAAGAAACTCAATTAAAGAATCTATCTAGTGATCTTAAAGATAATGTCATCGGTCAAAATGCCGCTGTAGAAACAGTAGCTCGTGCCATCAGAAGAAACCGTGTTGGTTTCAATAAGTCAGGTCGTCCAATTGGCTCTTTCTTATTTGTTGGACCTACTGGTGTGGGTAAGACTGAACTTGCCAAACAACTTGCTAAACAAATTTTTGGTACTGAAGATGCGATGATTCGCTTTGATATGAGTGAATACATGGAACAATATTCAGTTTCTAAGTTAATCGGCTCTGCTCCTGGTTATGTAGGATATGAAGAAGCTGGACAATTAACAGAAAGAGTGCGTCACAACCCATATAGCTTGATTTTGTTTGATGAAATTGAAAAAGCTCATCCAGATGTTCTTCACCTCTTCTTGCAAATTCTTGATGATGGTCGTTTGACCGATTCGCAAGGTAGAACTGTTTCATTTAAAGATACTATCATCATTATGACCTCTAACGCAGGTCAAGGAATTAAAGAGACTAGCGTTGGATTTGCAGCTGAAAATAGTCATCAAGAACAGTTCAAGAGAGTTATGAGTCAATACTTTAAACCAGAATTCTTAAACCGTCTGGATGATATTGTTGAATTCAATGCTCTTGAAAAAGATGATTTACTCAAGATTGTCGATTTGATGCTTGCTAATACCAATCAAATGGTCCAAGACCAAGGCCTTCATATTGATGTGACAGATGAAGCTAAAGGATTATTAGTTGATAAGGGTTATGACCCAGCTATGGGTGCTCGTCCACTACGTCGAACAATCCAAGAAGAAATTGAAGATAAAGTTGCTGACTACAAACTTGATCATCCGCAAGCTAAAGACTTGATCGCTGATATCGACAATGATCAAATTAAGATCATCGAAAAATAATCACTATAAAGTTTCGCTTCATTGCGAAACTTTTTCTTTTATTAATGTTTTTTATGTTCAGAAAAAAGGCGTATACTAAAATAGAAAGAAGATTTAATAAAGGGCGTGAACTAAATGCATTTGATTGATGTCACAAATACTTTTAGGGATGTAGTTGAAAGACAACTTGCATCAACCAACAGTCAATTTGTAAAGGTCTATTCATTAGGTAATACTACAGTAGTTTATAGTGAAACTTCTGATAAAATTGAAATTGTTATGGAAAATCATAAAAGAGCAATTAAACAAGATGAAGTTGAATTTGTCATTAAACGTTTAATTCACGAAGATACTATTTACGACATAACAGTTGATAAAAGTCGCAAGATAATTTCAATTACTTGTGATAGATAAAATTTTCATACCAAAAAAGACTGAGAATTCAAAAATCTCAGTCTTTTTTGATTTTATAAACGTGAACTTAGTTCAACATCTGGATACTTATCTTTAAACCATCTTTCAGCAAATGCATTTTCAAATAAGAATAATGGCTCGCCTTCACGATCTTTAACTAACAAGTTACGCGATGATGACATCTTGGGATCAAGTTGGTCCGGATTAATCCAGCGTGCTACACGATTCCCTAAGCTGTGAAGTTCAACTTCAGAGTTATATTCATTCTTCATTCTGAAGGAGAATACTTCAAATTGTAGCTGTCCGACTGCACCTAAGATATAATCATCAGTCGCCCAACCACGATATAACTGAATAGCACCTTCTTGCACTAATTGGTTCATCCCTTTGTGGAATGACTTTTGCTTCATTACGTTTTTAGCAGTAACTCGCATAAAGATTTCCGGAGTAAATTGCGGCAGTTCTGGATAAACAATCTTTTTCTTACCAGCATAGATGCTATCACCAATTTGAAAGTTTCCAGTGTCATATAAACCAACAATGTCACCAGCTACAGCGTCTGATACTTGAACACGCTCACTTGACATAAATTCAGTAGCGTTATTCAAACGAACAGGTTTACCCGTTCTAGCTAAGGTAACATCGATACCTTTTTTAAATTCGCCACTTCCGATTCTTACAAAGGCAATTCGGTCGCGGTGGTTTGGATTCATATTAGCTTGAATCTTAAAGACAAAACCGGAAAACTCAGGATCATCAGCTTTTAATTCCTCATCTCCATTTACCAGATGACTTTCTGGCGCAGGAGCCAAGTTAACAAAGCTATCTAAGAAAGTTTCAACTCCAAAATTCGTTAATGCAGAACCAAAGAAAACGGGAGTTTGATCACCTTTAAGAACTTTTTCTTTATCAAAGCTATTACCCGCTTCTTTTAAAAGATCAATATCATCTAAAGTTGATTGATATAATCCATCTTGAGCTAGGGGCTCACTTTCATCTAATTTTCCTTGGCTATTTAGTGGCAAATAGCGGTCTTTGTCATCTTTACGATAAAGTTCAACCCGATTATTAGCGATATCGTAAAGTCCCTTTAATTGCTTACCCATACCAATTGGCCAGTTCATAGCTACTCCTTCGATACCGAGCAAGTCCTCTAATTCAGCGATTAAATCAAGTGGCTCACGACCATCACGGTCCAGCTTATTCATGAATGTAAAAATTGGAATGCCACGTTTTTTAACAACTTTGAAGAGCTTTTTAGTTTGTGGCTCAATACCTTTAGCTGAATCAATTACCATAACTGCTGCGTCAACCGCCATTAAGGTACGATAAGTATCTTCAGAGAAATCTTGGTGTCCAGGAGTATCCAAGATATTAATTCTCTTACCTTGGTATTCAAACTGCATAACTGAACTAGTTACAGAAATACCACGCTTTTTTTCAATAGCCATCCAGTCACTAGTTGCGTAATGTCCGCTTTTACGAGCCTTAACAGTACCAGCACTTCTAATTACCCCACCAAAAAGGAGCATTTGTTCAGTAATCGTTGTCTTACCAGCATCTGGGTGGGAAATAATGGCAAATGTTCTTCTTTTCTTTACTTCATCTGTTAATTTATTCATTAATCTTTTGCTACTTCCTCTTTTTTCTTTTCTGGAATAGTCAATAACAAGGTTAAAAGACGTGACCCCTTCATTCGTCGAGTAGTTAGAGTCATCCCATTATCTAACTGCACACTTAATTTTTCGCCTTTGGCCGGAATTAAACCTAGCTTAGTAATTACATAGCCAGCTACAGTATCGACATCTTCCATTTCTAAATGCGTGCCAAACTCATCATTAAAGTCAGTTAGGGGCATTTTACCATAGATAACATACTGATTATCGGAAATTTTATTAAATAAAACCTGCGCCTTATCAACCTCATCGTCGATATCACCCACAATTTCTTCAATTAGGTCTTCAATTGTCGCCAAACCAACAACTCCCCCATATTCATCAGTCAAAATTGCTAATTGACGCTGGGTCTGCTGCATTTCAAGCAATAATTCGCCTAATTCCATTGTTTCTGGTGCAAAAAGCGGTTTAAACATCACATCTTGATAATCCAATTTATCAAAGCCCTCTTTTCGAGCTTTACGTAAGACCGTTCTAATATGAATAACACCGACGATTTTATCTTTATCACCATCATAGACAGGCACTCTAGAATACGGTTCTTTCAAAATCTCATCCAAATTATCTTGAAAGTCATCATTAATATCGACCATAAAAGCATCAGTTCTCGGCACCATGACCTCACGGGCAACTTTACTTTGAAAATTGATAATGCCATCCATCATAAAATATTCACGATCTGTAATCTTATGATGATCATGCAAGTTTTTAAGTTCTAACTTAATTTTTTCGGGTGTATCGAGCTGATCTTCACCATGCAATTTTGCTCTCAATTTACTAAAAAAATCATTCGCGGCCGGGTCATTACTCATCTCTTTTTTCACTCTTTCTTAAAATCGACTGCTAACAATTAATTAACCGTCATTATATCATAACCTAATATATGTTAGAATAAAGGCTAAGAAACGAGGTTAAGTTATATGAAAAAAGAACGTATCTATCTAGTATTTACCTTTCTTTTACTTATTCCCTACATCTGCAGCCTAGCTATTATTGGTATTGGCTATAATGCGTTAGTTCGTCATTCTGATAACTTATGGCGAACTGTTATCGGAGCATTAGTAGGGGCAATAATTATGTTTGCAATTAAGGCAACCATTCAACGTCCTTTAGATTTAGTTTCAGATAATATTCCTGAAAATTTATTTAAGCAATTTTTGCGCTTTTTCAGTATTCGCCGCCGTAAGTTATTCTTAATTGGTAATGTCGTCTTAGACTTTGTCTTGTGCTGGCTTGCAACCGTAATCGTCAGATCTGTTTTACCTCTAAAAATGATTACTGGTACATCTACTGGCTGGGTTTTGTTAGTCATGCTGATTTCAACTTGTATTGGAGCCTATATTGAATACGATAACTTATCAATTGATCCTCAGCAGCGCTAAAATATAATTACTTTTGTAAACTGGAGTCCAAGTATAATACTTGCTCCAGTTTTTTATTTGATAAATTCAAAGTAGTTAAGATGTATGGGTGTTGGCTATCGCCTGGATTTTCATGGAAAACCACTTTTTCTTGTGCTAACTTATCTAAGAAAGTTGGAATCACAAAATTTAGAGGTTGACTGAAAAAGCTTAAATTCATGTCATCAGTTTCAACCTCTGCGACTTCACTAGCTGGTAATTCAAAATGGTTTAATTGTTTAGGCAGCTGCTTAATCTTCTTATCAGTAACCACCCCATACCAAAACATGAAAGTATCTGGAGCAAAGACAACCAAACTTGCTCTTTGATTAGTAAGGCCGTTTTTTTCTAAAAACTTCTTAAAAATTGGATCATTTTCGGTTTCTTGAACTTGTTGTCCAAAACTTCTTTGATTATCCATTTGATTCGGCAAAAAAACTTTGCCGATAAGGTTCATTTCCGAGAATCTTTCTTTCTTCATTTTCTTTCCCCTTGAAAAAACTATTTTTGTAATCTGGCCGTAATTCGTTATAACGTTCATACCAAATATTGGCGAATTGTGGTGAAAACGGTCCGTTGCCTTTTTCAATCCAGTCAAGTAATTCTAAACTGGCTCCTCGTAAAACCGTATCAATTTTTTCACCATAATGCCATCTTTTTTTGTTCATTGCATACTCATCAACATCAAGCAAACGTGTCTCGCCGTCCGGAAAAACTTTGATATCGAGATCGTAATCGATATATTTTAATGCTTGACGATCAAGTACGAATGGACTAGCTAAATTACAATAATATGCTACTCCTTCTGGACGCAGCATAACAATCACATTAAACCAAAGTTTCTTATGAAAATAAACTATCGCTGGTTCACGACTTAGCCACTTGCGTCCATCGCTTTCTGTAATTAAGGTCCGATCGTTGACCCCAATTAAAATGTTCTGCTCGGTTTTTACGACCATCGTATCGCGCCACTTGCGATGGAGCAATCCATTATGTTTATAACTCTCAATGGCGATATAATCGCCTTCTTTTGGTCCAGCCAATTGACTCACCTTCTCGCTTTTCATTATACCAGCAATTTAATATTCATCTATTTCGGATAAATCAATAACTTCCCCATTTAAAAATGAATCAATTTCTGTAGAAGAAAAACCATGTTGGAATAAATAGCGCTTAACTTTTTGCTTACGAGTGAATTCATCTTGATTACGATAGCGTTTATAAACTTTGATACCCTGTTTTTTTAATGCTTCTAATTGTTCTTGGTCGTCATTATTTAAATCAAGTGCATCAACTATTAAATCTGCAATATCAGATGAAAAACCGTGACTGAGCAACTTAGTTTTAGCCTTACGGATAATTTCTTTACTTGCTAACTTTCCTTGCTGGTGAATTAATGAATGAACTAGGCGCGTACCTGCTTCTTGCCAATCCTGATCTTCAAATTCATCCAAGCAATTTTGAATAATTTCTGTGCTCACACCTTTTTTGGCAAGCTTATTTTTTATGCTCTGCGGTCCGTCTTTTCCAACTCGTAAATTATTCTTGATAAATAATTCGCTATACTTGCTATCATCTAAATAACCGAGCTGTGTTAATGTCTCAATAGCATTATTTTGCGCTTCTGGATTAATTTCGTGTTTATTTAGATATTGCGCTACTTCATAAATAGATCGAGGCTGATAACTTAAAAAATTCATTGCTAAACTTGTTGCACGACTATCAAGTTCAGCTTGTTTGATCTCTTCAACTTGTTGAGGACTTAATTCTATACCTTTAAAAAGCCGATACTCAGTCAAAGTCTTTTCACTAACTCCAAAAGCAAATTGATTGTCCAAGAAGATATTAAAATAGCCTTTTCTTTTTTGAGTAGTAACTTTAGTAATTATTGCCATAGTTACCCTTTCTTTTTGATAAAATGATTATACAGATTACTTGTCACAATAAATAATTGCGCTTATCATAATTGTGACACTTTTTTGCGTAAAAAACGAAATGAGGACTTAATTTTGACCAAATTTGCAAAAAACAAACAAGAAAAAGATATCATAATTACCATTAAACGGCTAGGGATAAACGGTGAAGGGATTGGATACTATAAAAAGAAGATCATTTTTATACCCAATGCTTTACCAAATGAAGTAGTTGTTGCTAGAATCACAAAATCTTACCCTCACTATTTAGAGGGCGAATTAGTAAGAATTAAAGAAAAATCGCCAGACCGTGTAGCTTTACCTAAAGGTGTTGATCCAGAAATTGGAGGGCTAGAACTTGCACATTTAGATTACAAGGCTCAATTAGATTTTAAAAAGCACTTGATTTTAGAAGCATTACGTAAGTATCATCCGCGTAATTTTAATAAGATCAAGGTAAAAAACACACTACCTGCTCCAGAAATATGGCATTATCGCAATAAAGCTCAATATCAAATTGAATTCAATAAAGGGAAAACAAAATTAGGACTTTATGCTCCTAATTCTCATCGCTTAATTGATGCAGAAGTTATGCCGACTCAATCAAAGGATACGCAACTAGTAGAAAGAAAAATCAAGCAACTCATTGATAAACTCCATATTAGAATTAGTGACTATCGGCATAAATCAGATGGAATTAAGACCATTGCAGTTCGTCAATCAAACGCTACTAAAGAAATTCAAGTTACTTTGATCACCGTCGGTAAGAAGATTAAAAATTTAAAATTATTAGCTCAAGAAATCATGAAGCTAGATAATGTTGTCAGTGTTTTTCAAAATGAAACTCAGTGGGATAATCCACAGGTTTGGGGTAACAAAACCATCAAGCTTTTTGGTAAAAACCACATTATGGAAGAAATATTAGGCAGTAGATTTAAACTTTCTCCAAGAGCATTTTTCCAGTTAAATCCTATTCAAACACAAAACTTGTATTCGCAAGCTCTAAAATACCTTGATTTATCCCCAGATCAAACTTTAATTGATGCTTACTCAGGAGTTGGAACATTAGGTATTTTAGCAAGCAGTCAGGTTCATCAAGTAATCGGAATAGAAACGATTGCAGAAGCAGTTGCCGATGCTCAAGAAAACTGCAAGTTGAATCATGTCCGTAATGCTGAATATATCCAAGGCAGTGTTGAAAAAGTTCTGCCTAATCTAAAAAATCAAGGCGTCTCAATTGATGCTTTAATTGTCGATCCGCCGAGAACTGGATTAAATAAAAAACTTATCAAAACTTTGTTAGAAGTTAAACCGGAAACTTTTGTATACATATCATGTAATCCATCCACTCTAGCAAAAGATTTAGTTTTATTAAGTGAAGTTTATGATGTACGTGTGATAAAACCAGTTGACATGATGCCACAAACACCACGCTGGGAAGGCGTTGCAAAATTGGTCTTAAGAAAAGATAGATAAACAAGCAAAATCATAATTATATAATTATAAGGAGAAGTTTCTTCTTATTTTTTTGTATAAAAAAGCAGGCTGCTGACTTATTAGGTCATTTGCAAGCCTGCTGTTCAAGTGGATGAGGCAAAAATAACTATCTAGCTTTACGATATTACGTCATCATTATTGCTATCGTAATTGGATCAACATCACTTGTTTTGCTTTGTATTGAATAACGACTATCTGATTATTAAGAGAATCTGTCTTTAAAACACTACAATCTGGAGATAAAAACTTTATATGAATAACTTTACCTCTTCCACATACTCATTATAGCAAGTTGTGTAAGCACTTTCAAAGATTAATGAATTTTTTTCTATTAATGAACATATTTATGCAAAAATTTATCCACATGTTTTTGATAGTCAACTGGATTTGTCTGAAAACTTTTCGCATGGCCAGCACCTTTTACTATCCAGAGACTCTTTTTGGAATGGTTAGCACGATAATTTTCATAAACCATTTTCGTAGGAACAAAGGTATCTTTTTGACCATGGATAAATAAAGTTGGCAACTTATTTTTCTTTAATTGATTAACACTTGACCCATCTTTTAGAAAATAACCGACTTTGATCCTATTGATCACGCTCAAGATTTCAACCATTGGGAAACGTGGAAAAGCTGGCATATTATAGATGTCTTGTGCTTCATGTTCAATTTCATCTTTAACATTGCTATAACCACAGTCTTCTACAACGGCTTTAACTTGGTGGGGAATCTTCTCACCCGCAGTCATCATTGCCGTAGCAGCTCCCATACTGACACCAAAGATCACAATTTTATCATTAGGATTTTTTTTAGCTAGCAAACTTAGCCATTTTTTAACATCACTTTTTTCTACCCAGCCATAACCAATGTATTTTCCTTGGCTTGCACCATGTGCCCTTGCATCAGGCATCAAAACATTATAGCCCAATGAATGAAACATTGCTGAATAAGGGCCCATCGTGTCTTTCGTATTCATATATCCATGCAAAATCACGACTGTCTTTTTACTATGAGGATAGGCAATATAGTTTGCATCCAAGATATATTTGTTGTCACTGGATCTCATCTTTATATTTTGCTTAGGTGCTTTTTGATACCAGATCTTTTGTTGATATAAGGGATCGCTTTTTTTAATCACTTTCGAATTAGAGCTAAGAAAACTTTTGTGTCCCGGTACACAAGCTACATTGAAAAAATACATTCCTGCTGATAAAAAGGCCACTATAGTAACTGTTAAAATAGTAATTAGAGAAATCCAAAGCTTTCGATGTTTATGCCACATAGTTAATCTTCTTTTCTTTTAAATTAAATGATATATCTATATTAATCATATTAAATATAGATTTAAAGTCTTGAATTTCTATAAATTTAGTTAACTAGTTTCATATAGGGGAACAAAAAATGCAACTAACTAATTTTTTACACTTAGTAAATGATCTTGATAAGTCATATACAATCTTTTTTTGCAAAGAAAAAAATGGACCACAATGGCCCATTTTTAAGGTTAATCTTACTTCTTCAAAATGTATTCTTGCATGCCAAAAGGATAAAAAACCAAAAACGATTCAAGATATCCTCTATCTCTTTAGTCGACTAAAGCAAAAAAATATCAGCTTAACTGTTCAATCTGAAGGACAAGAATATCATTTTTTTGGCATCCAAATTGATCCTCAAAGAAAGCGAATCAATCTCCTTTAAAGCTGCAAAAGTTGTTTCTTGGTAGTGTTTTTACCTTGCTTAGATAATTTAGCTCCTAAATCAATAATATATTGTTTTAAGGCATCTTTTGTTTCCGGATGAGTCAAGCCATATTCGATAGCTGTTTCCAAATATCCTTCCTTATTACCCACATCATGGCGTTCGCCTTTGAACTCATGAGCAAAAACTCTTTGCGTCTTGTTCATAGTGTCGATAGCATCAGTTAATTGAATTTCACCACCACGACCAGGCTTTTGAGTAGCCAAAATATCAAAAATTTCTGGTGTGAGCAAGTAGCGTCCAATAATTGCCAAATCACTTGGTGCCTTATCTACATCAGGTTTTTCCACAAATGATTGCACATTGTAAAGGCCCGATTCAATTTCACCAGAAGGATCAATCACACCGTATTTGGAAACTTCTTCATGTGGCACGCGCATCACCGCGATCGTAGAAGCATGAGTCTTATTATAACGATCAATTAATTGCTTAGTAAGCGGCTCTTGATCATTCATCAAGTCATCCCCAAGCATAACAACAAATGGTTCGTCACCCACAAAACTCTTAGCGCGGTAAATAGCATCCCCCAAGCCAGCTGGATGAGGTTGACGTGTATAATACAAGTTTACCCCTAAATCAGTAATTGATTGAGTTAACTTCAATAGCTTATCCTTATGCTTTTCTTGTAAATCTTGCTCTAATTCAGGATTTGCATCAAAGTGGTCTTCAATTGATCGCTTATTTTTACCAGTAACTATTAAAATATCCTCAAT
>NZ_CANBCP010000018.1 GCF_947367085.1 uncultured Lactobacillus sp.
TTACTAACCAAACAAATGATTTAAATGAAGGGATTTATTTTTACTTAAAAATGAATCCTAATGGAACTTATAGCTTAAGTGATCGAGTATTAACTGTAAATTCAGTAAACCGTAAGATTGGTAATTTTAATACAATTAAACACGATGCAGCTCGAATAGCATCTGATTATGGAGTACTCTTAAATAATCAAGGGGCCTTTGTAAATCAAGAAATTGGACAGCTGAATTTGTCCAGTGCTATGTATAATTTTGAAAGGATGCTGCAAGACGTGATGGATTTTGCAGCTCAAAATGTTAGATAAATGGATTCAGAAAGTAAACGACTGAAGGATATTTGGAACGACTGGAGTCAGAATTTAGTTAGTTTTGAAACGATTCAAGATGATAATTATCTAGTTAAAACAAAGTTTGTAACCCGTCATCATAAAGCAATTAATTTTAATCTGTTTTTTGATGAAGATGGTAGCTATAAGATGCGTTACCAAAAAGGAAAGAAACTGCTTGAAGTCAATAACATAAAAAAAGAAAATCTACCAGCTGAAATTCTGCGTTTTGCCTTGATGATTGATAAGTAAGGGATATTACAAAATTTGAAATTTATAAGCCTTTTTTGTAATAGTTTTGTAAAACTAGGGTATAATATCTAATAAAGATATTAATAGATCGAAGTAGAGCTGGGACCTATTAGAGGGAGATATTATTATGATTAAGCAATTAAACCAAAAAATAAAAAAGATAGCATTTACTCTAGCAGCTGCAGGTGTTGTAGCAGGATTAGGAATGCAAAAAAATATAGTTAAAGCTGATACAACTGATCAAGATCCTAAAGCAACTTATGATGCAAAGATGGATCAAGACTTGCAAGATCACAAAAACTTACAAGCTTATCGTAATCCTTTGATTGCAGCGAGCTTAACTACGCCTTTAAATCAATTACCAGCTGCACAACTTGGTGTAAGTAACTGGGATAGTTTACCTGCGGGCACGACGGCAAAGTGGAATATGCAACCAGATGTTTCAAAACCAGGTCGCAGTTATGGACAAATTATCGTAACATTTCCGGATGGTTCAGCTTCCAACTTAGCTGTTTATGTGACTGCAAAGGATACTTCTTCTGCTGCTCAAGATGAGCAAGCTCCAGTTGAAGACGAAAAAGTTCCAGCTAAGAGTGAAAAAGATACAAACAAGGTTCAATCTCCAGTTATCGTTAGAGATGCTGCCCCAGTTAAAGAAAGTACAGCTAAGAAAGATCAAGCTAAAGAAAGTGTTTCTTCTACAGTTGAACCTGAATCAGAAAGTGCAGTAGTTACTAATGAAACTGGACATGCTTCAGGTGATAGTGAATTACCACAAACAAATGCCAAGAATACTGTAGCTGTATTGATGATGGGTATTTTGACTTTAATCGCTAGTTTCGGTTTAGTTGCTAAAAATTTAATTAAAGATAGAAATTAATGCTTAAAACAAAAATAGGACTTGTCTACCTCGGCAAGCCCTATTTTTTATCAATTATTTCTTATCCGCATTAGTTTCTTTTTTATCTTTGTCTGGCTTCTTTTTAGATTTTTGCTTTGGATCATCTGGCATGATGGCAAATTTATCTAACATTTTTTCTAATTCATCATTTTTCTTAAAAGTTAAACCCATAATTGATCTCCTTTGCTTTTTTACACTATTATAAAAGAAATGAATTTATTTTGCATTGATTATTACTAAAGAGGAAAAAATGTATTTTGAAACAAGTGATCATCTCAAGTTGTTTTATTCAGATAGTCAAAAAGGCGATAAAACAATACTTTGTGTTCCTGGAATTGGTGGCTCACACGTATTATGGGATCAAGTAGTTGATTTATTAAAAGTTAATTATCGGGTTATCGTCTCTGATCCTCGCAATCAGGGGTTGTCTCAACGTAGTTCAATTGGTCAGACAATTATGCGCCACGCCCAAGATGTACAAGAACTATTAGAATTTCTGAAATTGGAGAAAGTTATTGGAGTAGGCAATTCAATGGGAGCAGCTACCTTATTTGCCTATCAAGATAAATATGGTGCCGGTAAATTTTCTAAAATAATTGATTTAGATCAATCACCAAAAATGATTTCAGATGCTGACTGGCAATACGGTTTCAAAGATTTGAATATCGTAAATTTTCCGGAGTATTTAAAATTAGACTTTGGGAAAGCACATTATGCACATTTAGATCATCATATGGTGGCCAAAGCAAAAAAGGAATATCAAGAATTTCCATATAATCCAGAAGATAATTTTATTTTTTTGGTTGACCATGCAAGATGCGATTGGCGTGATACTCTAAGAAAATTATCGATTCCTTTGCTTATCTTGGTTGGTAAGAACTCACCATATTTTGACTATCATTTTGCTCATGAAGTTGCCAAATTAAATCCGTTAATTTCTTATGAGATCATACCGGATTGTGGTCATTTAATTCAAGCTGAGCAACCTGAGATATTAGCTGAAGAAATAAAAAAATTTGCAGACGAAAAGCTCTGAATTAACAAGTAATTAAAGTAACTTACTTTTTTAAAGTTTGATATTGACTTACTAATAATAAGTGCTATGCTATACATGTAAAAGATATTTAATGAAAAGGGAGATTTAAATGACTGAAATTATTCAAGTTTGCACAGAAGCCGTCAATTAATATGATTTTTTGGAGGTTTTAATTATGAAGAAAATTGCTATTTTAGGTGCAGCCGGACAAATTGCAAAGCTAGCTGAAGAGATGCTTTTAAAAGACTCAAACAATGAATTAGTTCTATTTTTACGTCACCCAAATAAATTAGATAAAGATACAATTGATGATCAACGTGAAAAAATAGTCGTTGGAGATGCAAGTAATTATAATCAACTCTACGATGCATTGAGTGGTGCAGGTATTGTTTATGCCAATTTAGCTGGATCAAATATAGAAGATCAAGCAAAAACTGTAGTTAAAGCTATGGATAATCGAGGTATCAAACGTTTGATTTGGATATCTTCATTAGGAATTTATGATGAAGTTCCTGGCAAATTTGGTCAGTGGAATAAGAATATATTAGGGTCATATCTAACGACTTATCGTGCAGCTGCTGATGTGATAAGTGATAGTGATTTGGATTACACAATAATCAGACCAGCTTGGCTTACCAATAAAGATGAAATTGATTATGAAGAGACAATTGGTGCAAAGACTGCATTTAAGGGTACCGAAGTATCAAGAAAGAGCGTAGCTAAGCATGTAGTAGATTTAATTGAAAATCCAAATGGAGAAATTCGCGAAAATATTGGTTTGAATAAACCAAATACTGATGCAGATAAGCCTGCTTGGTATTAAGATAGTAGAAGAAAATTAAAAAGAGAAGCATGAGCTTCTCTTTTTAATTTCTAACTTTAATTCTGTTTTTGTACCATTTGATACCAAAATAAATAAACAAAATTATTAACAAGGCAATGATCAATAAGGTATAATCATCAAAAATTTTAACGATAACTTGCCAATTTTTACCCATGTAAAAACCTAACCCAACTAAAACACTATTCCAGATTAAAGAGCCGAAAGTTGTCAAAATTAGAAATTTTATCCAACCAACATGCGAAATCCCCGCTGGTATAGAAATTAAACTTCTTACGACCGGGATACATCGTCCATAAAAAATGGCACCGATACCATGTTTATCGAACCAAGAAATGGCTTTTTGAGCATCATCTTTTTTGAATCCTAAGATCTTAAATAATTTTGTACCTAATAACTTTTCTAGTCGCTTTAAAGTCAAATTACGGCTCAATGAAAACAGGATAATTGCTCCAACTAAAGAACCTAGGGTAGAAACAAGAATTACGCCGATTAGTCTCAAATTAGTGACATGGACCAAAAATCCACCCAGAGTAAGAATGACTTCTGAGGGTATAGGTGGGAAAATGTTCTCGATTGCAATTAATAATAAGATGGCAAAGTAGCCAAATTGTTCAATAAAGTCAGTTAACCAATGTGTCATGTAAATTATTCCTAAAAATTAATTCTTCTTTCTTTTTAAAATCATATCCATCTTGTCGAAAAATTCTTCTTTATTAGTGCCAGTCACTAAGGTCAGTTCTTTTCCGTTAGGATCTTCATACATTCTACCTGCTGCTAGGGTATCTGTTATGATGCTAGCTTTAGTTGTTTTACTAGTAACTAATTCCGGATATAAACATGACATCGTTGTTAAAACATCCCACAGGTAAAGCTCAGCTCCGGGAATAGAGATAATCAGACTATAACCTAAACCAACTAAGTCAATGGCCGGATACTTTCTTAAACTTGCCCAATGCTGACGAAGCTCATCAGTCAAAGGGATTTCTTCTGTGCTTTCAAGTCCAACCATCTGAATATCTAAGTCTGATTGTAATACTCTTTTTACTGCTTCCGGATCCCAAAATGCATTCCATTCTTGGCTTCCATCAGCATCAACTGCTACCACGTTTCCGTGACCATCTAATGATCCACCCATCCAGTATACTTTGCCGATTTTTTCTTGAATAGAAGAATCTTTGTCTAAAGCTTTGGCCAAATCAGTAATTGGTCCAGTCATGACCAAATCAACTAATCCATCAGCATTTTTTATTTTCTCAATCATATCTAAATATGCTGGTAATTTTGCTTCGCGAGTTTTAATTTGGCCAGATTCATTCAAAATAGGGAAATAATTAAATGAGTAAGGTGCTATTCGCCATTTTTCTGGAAATTGATGGATTGCTCTAGCATCAGAGCGTGCTACTTCTAAATTGTCATTGCGCAAGTTGAATCGATCAATCATTTTTCGACAAGATTCCATACTTGGATCAATATAACCATCACCATCAACTGCAGCTACGCCAATTAATTTAATATCTGGGGCTTGCAATAACAATAATAAAGAAACTAAATCGTCGATATTTCCGTCATGATCAAAGTAAATATTTTTCATTATTATGCCTCTTTTAATATAGATATTACTATTTTATCTGACATTACTATTATTCGTAAACTAAAAGGCAAGCTTTTATACTTACTAATTGTGTGTAACGTGTTAAACTATTAAATGCTGAAAATAAATAAGGAGAAATGAGAGATGGCAACACAGTACATAGAAAATAAATTAAAACTCTTACCGGCAAAACCTGGCTGCTATCTTATGAAGGATATTAATGGAACGGTAATTTATGTTGGAAAATCCAAAAATTTAAAAAATCGTGTACGTTCCTATTTTAAAAGTAAGCAGGTTGGCCGTCGAGCTGAGTTAGTTAAAGAAATACGTGATTTTGATATTATTACTGTCTCTTCAGACAAAGAATCTTTTTTATTGGAAATCACTTTAATAAAAAAATATCAGCCTTATTATAATGTTCAACTAAAACAGGGTACTGGATATCCCTATATTGAAATTACAAACGAAAAAGATCCACAGACCAAATTAACCTCAATCATTAAAAAAGATGGAGGATATTATTTCGGACCTTATCCAAATGTTTATGCTGCTCAAGCAACTTTAAAATTTATTCAAAAGGTTTGGCCATTAAGACGCTGTGCGGGCAAGCAAGGGCGAGCATGTTTGTATTACCATATGGGACAATGTTTAGGCGCTTGTTTTAAAGAGGTACCAAAATCGGTATATAATGAGCAAATTAAAAAGATCAAAAGCTTTTTAAACGGAGATATTAGCCAAGCTAAATCTGAATTAACAGCTCGAATGCAGACTGCTAGCGAAAATCTGGAATTTGAAAGAGCAGCTGAGGTTCGCGATCAACTTAATTACATTGAACAGACTGTCGAAAAGCAAAAGATTATTTCTAATGATAATACTCAACGTGACATCTTTAATTTCTATGTCGATAAGTCTTGGATTTCGATACAGATCTTTTTCTTACGTCAAGCAAAATTACTAAGACGAGAAACCAGGATGTTTCCTTTAACTGATGTTAATGAACCTACTGATGAATTTGTTTCTTTTATTGCGCAGTTTTACAATCAAAAGAATCGAGTTTTGCCTAAGGAAGTCTTGGTACCCAAAGGGATAGATAATGAAGCTCTAAGTGAAGTGTTAAAAGTTCCAGTTCGTACACCTCAAAGAGGTCAAAAGAGAGCTTTATTAGAAATGGCTCATGACAATGCAAAATTGAAGCTTGATGAAAAGTTCCGTTTATTAGAATTAGGAAATCGAAAGACCAAAGGTGCTCAGGCTGAAATTTTTAAGGCCTTAGGATTAGATTATGGTCATAGAATTGAAAGTTTTGACCATTCTCATATTCAAGGAACAGATCCTGTTTCTGCTCTAGTAGTTTTTACAGATGGCGAACCGGATAAAAATGAATATCGTAAATACAAGCTAAAAGGTGAAGTAGAGCATCAAAATGGTGGCGATGAAGTTAGAAATACGCGCGAAGTAGTTAGAAGAAGATATGGTCGTCTGAAACGAGAAAATAAAAAAATGCCCGATTTGATTTTAATGGATGGTGGACAAATTCAAGTGGATGCTTGTTTAGACGTTCTAAGAAATGAATTGAATTTGAATATTCCAGTTGCCGGTATGGTGAAAGATGATCACCACCGTACAAATCATTTGCTTTATGGAGATCCGACCAAAGGACAAGAATTAAAGCTAATTCCAATGGATCCAAAATCTCAAGGTTTTTATCTTATGACGCGTATTCAAGATGAGGTTCACCGCTTTGCGATTACTTTTCACCGAAAAACACATGCTAAAAATGCACTTTCTAGTAAGCTAGATCATATAAAAGGGATAGGTCCAAAGAGTCGTAATAAACTATTAAGACAGTTCGGCTCACTTAAAAAGATCAAAGAAGCTTCAATTGATGAATTAAGACAGGCGGGTTTGACATTACCTCAAGCCCAAACTGTTAAATTAAGTTTATAAAATCGCTATGTAGAGCATGATTGATGTGTTATCATATAAAAGAATGTATAAATTTTTGTAAAAAGGAGGGATAAAATGTTTGTTGATCAGACAAAAGTTGATGTACAAGCTGGAAAAGGTGGAGATGGAGCAGTAGCTTTTCGTCATGAAAAATATGTACCACTTGGAGGCCCTGCCGGCGGCGACGGCGGACGTGGTGGTAGTATTTATCTTGTAGCTGATTCTGGCTTACGTACTTTAATGGATTTTCGCTTCAGAAGAAAATTTAAAGCTGATAATGGTGAAAACGGTCGAATAAAATCCCAATACGGTAGAGGAGCTAAAGACGTATATCTTAAAGTACCAATGGGTACAAGTGTCTATGACTTTGATACAGGCGAATTATTAGGTGACTTAGTTAAAAACGGGCAACAATTAATGGTTGC
Source organism: uncultured Lactobacillus sp. (assembly GCF_947367085.1). Classification (GTDB taxonomy): domain Bacteria; phylum Bacillota; class Bacilli; order Lactobacillales; family Lactobacillaceae; genus Lactobacillus. The sequence continues at coordinate 7,320 of NZ_CANBCP010000018.1, forward strand.
TCGTGGTGGACGTGGTGGACGTGGAAATATTCACTTTGCTACTAGTACACGAACTGCACCAGAGATCGCAGAAAACGGAGAACCAGGACAATACCGTACATTACGCTTAGAGCTAAAGGTTTTGGCGGATGTTGGATTGGTAGGTTTTCCTTCTGTGGGTAAGTCGACTTTGCTTTCTGTTGTTACTAAGGCTAAGCCTAAAATTGCAGCTTATGAATTTACTACTTTAACTCCAAACCTTGGAATGGTAGTTTTGCCAGATGGTCGTGACTTTTCAATGGCAGATTTGCCAGGTCTTATTAAAGGAGCCAGTGAAGGCGTTGGTTTGGGAATACAGTTCCTACGCCACGTTGAAAGAACAAAAGTGATTTTGCATCTGGTTTCAATGGATCCAAATAATGGTCGCGATGCCTATGAAGATTATCAAACTATCAGAAAAGAACTTGCGGGATATACAACAGATTTAACCGATAAAGAAGAATTAATCGTTGCCTCACAAATGGACATTCCAGGCAGCGAGGAAAAACTTGCAAAATTTAAAGAAAAACTCGGTAAAGATGTGGTTGTTTATCCAATTTCAAGTGTTACTCATCAAGGAGTAGGCCCACTTATGAATGCTGCAGCTGACTTAGTAGATCAAATCTCTCGCCAGCAAGCTCAAGAACCGGCTGAAATTAAGGTTAGTGAAAAACAATATGTTTATAACAAACCTCTTGATGATAAGTTTGAAGTTGAAAGAACTGGTGAACATAGCTTCAATGTCACTGGTGAAAAACTTGAACGTTTAGTTCAAAGAACTAATTTGGACCATACTGATGGAATTATGTTACTTGCTCGTAAATTAAAACGTATGGGTGTTGATGAAGCCTTGAGAAATAAAGGAGCTCAAGATGGAGATGAGGTTACTATTAATGACTTCACCTTCGAATATGTAGAATAATAAAAATTTGAGGGAAGAATTTTGAAGACTAAAAACCGCTTTATCACTGGATATGCAGGCTTACGTGCTTTAGCTGTTATTGGAGTCATTTTGTATCACCTAGATCCAAATAGATTTATGGGTGGTTATTTAGGTGTACCAATTTTCCTAATCTTATCAGGATACTTGGTTACTGATCATATGTTTCATTCCTATGATGAAAAGGGTAGCTACAATACTAATGGTTTTTATCTTCGTAGAGCAAAAAAATTATATCCCCAAATGATCACTTTATTATGGGTATGTAGCTCCTATATTTTGCTATTTCAGCAAAATCTTTTGAATAAGCTAAATCAAGTTGTGATTACTAATTTGCTCAATGTTTATAATTTTTGGCAAATTTTTAATGGTCAATCTTACTTTGAACGTTTTGCGGCAAATGAGTCACCATTTGTCCATTTATGGACGATGTCAATTGAAGGTCAGTTCTATATTATCTGGCCTTTAGCTATATTTTTGTTAGTAAAGTTTGTTAAAAAGAGAAATATTAGATTCTGGATTTTAACTGCTTTAACACTGGCTTCTGCCTTAGAAATGGCAATTTTGTTCAAGCCAGGTGTCGATACAAGTCGAATTTATTATGGAACAGATACACGCTTTTTCTCATTAGGCTTAGGAGCTATGCTAGCCGTAGTTTGGCCAACATGGAAACTGCGTCGTCAGGTAAGACCACAAGATAGTCGTTTACTCGATATAGTCGGAGCGATTAGCTTAATTGGTATTTTATGGATGGCAATGAGTCCTATCTTTAATCCAGTTCAAGGTTTTGTTTACCGCGGTGGGATGTTCTTATTTTCACTTGTCACCACCATATTTGTAGCTGTGATCGCTCATCCTGGAAGTCACTGGAACAAGTGGTTAACTAATCCAGTTTTTCAGTGGATTGGATCAAGAAGTTACGGCATTTATCTTTGGCAATTTCCAATCATGATTTTCTTTGAAGATAAGGTTAAAGATATGGCTGATCACGTAATTCTTTATCGTGTAATTGAAATTGTGTTGATCATCATTATCTCCGAATTATCTTATCGTTTTATTGAAAAACCAATGGGTAAGATCACTTGGGCAAAAACTAAAGAATTCTTTGGCAAAGTTACTAATTTACAGAATACTTTTATCTTTCAAAAAGCTGCTGCAGTTATGGTTGCCATCGTATTTGTTTTAGGTACTGCAGCAATTATTAAGGCACCAAGTGTCAAAGCCGAAAATGTCAATAACTCTCCATTAGCGCGACAAATTAAAAAGAACCGTAACCAGCAGTTAAAAGATAATAAGCGCTTAATTAAACAAGCCAAAAAGAGTCGAAGCATTAAAGAAAGTAAAGCTGAAATATTAAAGCAAGCAAAAATGCTTGCCAAAACTCATCCAGTTAATAAAGAATTTGAAAAATATGGGATTTCTCAAGTTGATCTTCAATTAGCACAAAAGATTAGAGTGACGGCTATTGGAGACTCCGTTATGGCGGGCTCTAGTCAAAACTTGAAACAGTTAATGCCCAACATGATTATAGATGCTGCAGTATCACGGCAATTAGCACCAACAATAGCTTTATTTGAGCAATATAAAAATCAAGGTGCTTTAAATCCTAATGTTTTGGTTGGATTGGGTACAAATGGACCGTTTTCAATGAACGATGTTGATCATTTGATGAGTATTGTAGGTGATAAACGTCGAGTATTTTGGATTAATATTCATGTACCGTCTAAAGACTGGCAACGTCCAGTCAATAACCTTTTACAAAAGGCTAGTCAAAAGTATAAAAATTTAACAATTATTGATTGGTATAATTTGGCACATGCACATAATGATTGGCTATATAGTGATTTAACTCATCCAAATCCTACCGGTTCAAAATATTATTCAGCACAAATTACAAAAACAATCGTTGAGAAAGGTCTTTATTAGATAAATTTTCATGGAAATACAATTTTTGGGTACAGGCGCAGGACAGCCCTCGAAAGGGCGCAATGTTTCTTGTACAGCACTTAAACTTTTAGATGAATTAAATGAAATTTGGCTGTTTGATGTTGGAGAAGCAACCCAGCATCAAATTTTGAGGACCAATATTCGACCTCGTAAAATTACCCGAATTTTCATTTCTCATAACCATGGAGATCATATTTTCGGCTTGCCAGGGTTATTATCTTCAAGATCATTTCAAGGCCAAGGCGGTCCGTTAACAATTTATGGTCCACCCGGAATTGAACAATTTGTACAGACATCTTTAAAAGTTTCTAGAACTAAAGTTTCATATCCAATCAAATATGTAAATTTAACTGATGATGGATTGATTTTTGAAAACAAAGATTTTGCGGTTTTTACTGCTAAACTTGATCACCGAGTGCCTAGTTTTGGCTTTAGAGTTGTTGAAAAGCCGCGTCTAGGCGAATTACTTATGGATGAGTTAGCCAAGTATCATGTACCAAATGGACCACTTTTGGGTCAACTGAAAGCTGGTAAAACTGTAGTTTTAAGTGATGGAACAACTTTAAATGGAAAAGACTTTTTAGGTCAGCCACGACCAGGGAGAATAGTCACCATTATTTATGATACTAGGCCAACACCAAGTATCGGACAATTAGCTCAAGATGCAGATGTTTTAGTGCATGAATCAACCTTTGCTGGAGAAGATAGTAAAATGGCACATCGCTATTTTCATTCAACTTGCTTAGATGCAGCTAAAGTAGCGGCGAGTCATAACGTGGTTGAACTATTTTTAACACATATTTCAGCACGTTACACAGGAAAAGCAGGACAGCATTTGGAAAAACAAGCAAAAAAAGTATTTAAACACACTCATTTAGCAAATGATTTAGATAGTTATGAGATTAAGGTAAGGAAGCAGGATAATGAGTAATTCTTTAAGAGACAAAGTCGTTGTGGTTACTGGTGCGTCAAGTGGAATTGGGAAGTCAATTGCTTTAGAAAGTGCAAGCAGAGGTGCGACAGTAGTTTTGCTTGCCCGTCGTCAAGAAAAATTGATTCAAGTTGCAGATGAAGCAAAAAAATTATCCGGAAGTCAGGCTTTTGTCATTCCAACTGATATGGGAAAAGCCGACCAAATCGATGATGCATTTAGCGAAATAATTAAAAATGTGGATCATATTGATTATTTAGTTAATGCTGCTGGTTTTGGTGTCTTTGAAGAATTTCTCAAGATGAATCCTCAACTAGCTCCTAAGATGTTTCAAACTAATGTTTTAGGCTTAATGTATTTTACTCGTCTTATTGCTCGTGTAATGATGGATCAAAAAGAAGGACAAATCATTAATTTTGGCTCTATTGCGGGTATCGTACCAACTACTAAAACTGCTGTTTATAGTGCAACAAAAGCTGCCGTAATCCAATTTTCAAATGTTTTACGCTTGGAACTAAAGCCTTTTGGTGTAAAAGTTATGACAGTTAACCCAGGTCCTGTATATACTAATTTCTTTAATATTGCTGATCAAACCGGTAACTACGAAAAGAATGTACAACGTTTTATGCTTGATCCAGATGATGTTGCTTGGCAAGTAGTTCATTTCTTCGGTTCAAATCGTCGCGAATTGAATTTACCTATCAGTCTTTCAGTTCTGGCAAAACTTTATCAAATTTTTCCTACTATCGGCGATTGGGCCAGCCTAAAGTTCGCTAGTAGAAAGTAGGGCAGTTCGATGAAACAGCAAAACAGCAAACAAAGTAAGTTAGTATTTGGTCTTATCATTGTTTTAATTTTAGTTATTTTTGCTTGTTTAAACATTGAACCAGTTGCGATTAACTTTGGATTTTATCAGCCTCAGCTGCCTCTAATCATCGTTTTAGTAATTATGATGCTTTTAGGAGCAGTAGTCTCTTTATTATTAGGAACCGGCGAAAAGGGTAAACCTAATCAAAAGGCATTAGCTGAACAAAAGGCTAGTTTAGAAAAAGAATTTCAGAAAACGCTAGCTGAGAAAAATCAAAAGATTTCTGAATTAGAAGCTGCAATTGACCAACTTCAAAAGCAAAAAAATGAAACTTCAACCGATAAAAGCAAGATTTAACTTGATTTCTCAGCAACTAGATTGTATTATTGAAATACGTGAGTATTTAGTGGCTTAATTATTTAAGTCCGTAAAGTCTCAATTCTATAAAAAAGGAGATCTAACGAATGGCAGTTCCTGCAAGAAAAACTTCTAAGCAAAAAAAGCGTTCACGTCGTGGTCACATTAAGTTGGCTACACCAGCAATGCACTATGATGCAACTACTGGTGAATACCGTTTGAGCCACCGTGTTTCACCTAAAGGCTTTTACAAAGGCCGTCAAGTTGTTAACGAAACTAAACAACAAAACAACGATTAATTAAAGACACCTGTAGGTGTCTTTTTTTATTGAAAAAGGGGATAAAAATGAAACTAGTGATTTTACATTCTAGCGATACACATGGCTTTTTGATGCCAACTGATTATCAAGATAAAAATGATTATAATGCGCCAATTTCTTTAAGTCGAGTAAGTACCTTAGTGAAGAGTCAAAAAGAAAAATATGGTGCTGAAAACGTCCTTGTGACAGATTCAGGAGATTGCTTACAAGGTTCTCCTCTGGCTAGTTATTGTCATACTTTACCTGAAGAAAAAGGGCTGTGGGCTTTTACACAAGCTTATAATGAAGTAGGTTATGATGCTCGCGTTTTCGGTAACCATGACTTTAATTATGGTCTAGATTATTTGAGTTATTATGTCGAGAATAACAAATCAAATTTTATTACTGATAATGTTTTAGATGCTGAAACAAACACTCCGTTTTTAGGACAAGAATATAAAATTGTTGAAAGAGCTGGTTTAAAAATTGGTATTATGGGTATTACTACTCAATATATTTCTCATTGGGAACCAGAAGAACACATTAAGGGCTTAAAATTCACTTCGGGTTTTGAAGCACTATCAAAACTAGCGAAGAAATTACGTCCACAAGTTGATGTTTTAGTAGCTCTCTATCACGGTGGATGTGATTCTGATCCAATTAGTGGAGTAGCTACTGAGCCTCATACTGGTGAAAATGAAGGATATAAGATTTTAACGCAAATTCCTGAAATAGACGCCTTCTTGACCGGACACCAACATCGCCGCTTAAATTTAGTTAAAAATAATACCGCGATAGTTCAACCAGGCTATCGTGGAGAAGCAGTAGCAAAAGTAGTCTTAGATGTTGAAAAGACTGCTTCTGGCAAAGCTAAAATTAAAAATATTGACACTGAACTTTTAGATACTAAAGATTATGCACCAGATCCTAAAATAGAATCTATTGTTAAAGAACTGGATGAGCAAACCCAAAAATGGCTAGACAAGCCGATTGCTCATTTGTCTGAACCAGCTCCAATTGAAAATGCAATTCAAGGACGAATAAAAGGAGCTCCGTTCGTAAATTTAATTCAACAAATGCAGTTATGGTTTACAAATGCAGATGTTTCTGCGACGGCTATAATGTCAGAAACCGCGAAAGGCTTTTCAAAAAATGTTACTATGAGAGAAGTCTTGCTTAACTATCCTTATGCAAATCAATTGTGTATAGTAAATGTCAGTGGAAAAGATCTACGTGAAATAATTGAATATGCATGTGGATTTTTAGAAAAAGATAAAGACGGTAATATCAAATTTATTGATCGTTGGATTACGCCTAAGCCGATGCTTTATCATTATGACATGTTTTATCCAGTGCAATATGAAGCTGATCTCTCAAAACCAGTAGGTCAACGCTTAACCAAGTTAAAACTTCATGGGGAAGATGTTGAGGATAATAAAAATTATCGTTTAGCCGTAAATAATTATCGCGCTTTAGGTGGAGGTTTTTATCCAGCTTACAGTATGGATAAAATTGAAAAAACTTTTGACCAAGATTATGTACAAATGTTTAGTGAGTATTTAACTCAAAATGATGTGGTTGTAGATACAAAACCTAATTTTAAATTTTATTAATGAAAAAAGAGCCATTTCAAAAAGAAATAGCTCTTTTAATTTGCTTATAAATTAATTATTTTCCGTAAACTGACTTATCTTTATGGCTCTTAGCTGTGATTGTAGGAATAATTGCTGTAAATAAGATTCCAAAAACGACACCAATAAGTGCAGATTGTTGAGGATCAAATTTCATTTGAGTTAATGAAGCTGCAATAAAACCAATAATCTCCATAAAGATTACTGACCAAACAGTAGTAACAATATAGCGCATAAAATCTCCTTCTTTCGCTAGGTATATTAGCAAAAAAAGTGTATTAACGCAAGCAAGGAATGTATGTTTTGGTATACTTGAAAATAAGAAAGGGTGAATTTAATGGCAACTGCAGGAATTCAAAATATATCTAGTTTTTCTTTACTTCAAAGCCCGGTAACTGTAGAGCAATTAGTTAGTAATGCAAAGCAGAAAAATTATAATGCTATTGCTTTGACTGACATTAATGTAACATACGGTTTAGTAGAATTTTATAAGGCTGCTAAAAAAGCGGGGATTAAACCTCTTTTAGGAATGCAAATTCGAATTAATGGGTTGATAAATGAATCTCGCAAATATGATTTGATTGTATTAGCAAAAAATCAAGCTGGCTTAGGTAATCTTTTTCGACTATCTAGCGCTATAAATTTACTAACAGAAAATGGCGAAAGCGACAAAATTTTAACTTTAAAAGAATTAACTAAATATTTGTCGGATCTGGTGTTTATTGTTCCTGCAAATGAGCATAGCGAATTAAAATTTTTAATGAATCAAAATCCCAATTTAGCTGCTGACTTTATTAGGGGATTAAAAAATTTATTAGGAAAAAGTTGTGATCTATATTTAGGTGTATATGGACATAAAGACCAGCAAGCTTATATTAATTTTGTAAATTCACTTGCCAAGCAATTCAACTTGCCTCTGGTTGCAGCAGAAGATGTAGAATACCTTAATAAGCAAGACCATTTCTTACGAAAGACCCTATTAGCAATCAAAGATAATAAAAACTTAGAAGATGTTGAAATTCTATCAAAGCAACCTGGCTCTCACTATTTGCGTACACAAAGTGAGTTACAAGCCGCCTATAGAAGCTTAAATTTACAAAAAGCTCTTGATAATACTGAAAAAATCGCTCAAGATTGTACGACGCAGATAGTGTTTCAAGATCCTCAGTTACCCAAATTTAAGCAAAATGAATTTCCAAGTTCTAAAGAATATCTACATCATTTAGCCAAAAAAGGATTGCAAGAACGCTTTGTAAATAAAGAGGTTCCAAAAGCTTATCAGGAACGATTGGAGTATGAACTTAATGTAATTAATGAGATGGGTTTTGATGATTATTTTTTAATAGTTTGGGATGTCATTAATTTTGCTCATTCAGTCCATATTACTACAGGACCTGGGAGAGGATCAGCAGCCGGAAGTTTGGTTTCATATGCTTTAAAAATTACCGAGGTTGATCCTCTTGAGTATAATTTGTTATTTGAACGTTTTTTAAACCCAGCTCGGCAGCAAATGCCCGATATTGACTTAGATATCCCTGATGATAGGCGCGACGAAGTAATCACTTATATGTTTAAAAAATATGGGATGGATCACGCAGCTCAGATATTGACTTTCGGAACCTTAGCGGCAAAACAAGTTTTACGTGATGTTGCAAGAATTTTTGGTTTAAATAAATTTGAAGCTGCTAAATGGTCACAAGCTTTACCTTATTCAAAAGATAAGTTAACCCTAAAAGATGCTTACGAAAAATCATCAGATTTGAGGATGCTTGTTAATGCAAGTGATTTAAATAAACTGTTGTTTGCAACCGCCACTCATATAGAGGGATTGCCACGCCATTATTCTATTCATGCAGCAGGACTTGTGATTACAGATGATTCAATTGCTAAAATCGTTGGCCTGCAAGCTGGAGCATTAGGTATCCCTGTCACGCAACAAACTAAGTTAAACGTCGAATCTCTTGGTTTATTGAAGATTGACTTTTTAGGATTACGTAATTTAACAATCTTAGGTCAGACTTTAGCTCTCTTAAAATCTCAAGGAATTGACTTAGATCCAAAAAAGATTCCATTAGACGATCCTTTGACTTTAAAGTTATTTCAACAAGGCAAGACAGATGCTGTCTTTCAATTTGAATCTAACGGAATTAAGCAAGTTTTAAGAAGACTTCATCCTGATAGTTTTGAAGACATTGTAGCTGTTAATGCGCTTTATCGGCCCGGTCCAATGCAAAATATTTCTCATTTTATTGATCGTAAACATGGTAAAGAAAAAGTAACTTACCCTGATATAAGTTTGAAAAATATTTTAGGTCCAACCTATGGTATTTTGGTTTATCAAGAACAAGTCATGCAGACAGCACAAGTTTTAGCGGGCTTTTCATTGGGGGAAGCTGATTTATTAAGACGGGCTATGTCGAAAAAAAATCTTGATACGATTCAAAAACAAAGAGAAAAGTTTATCAACGGAGCCGTTAAATTGGGTCGCTCAAAGGCAGTTGCACAAAAAGTTTATGATTATATTGCTCAATTTGCTAACTATGGTTTTAATCGTTCACATGCTGTAGCCTATAGTAAAATTGCGTTTTGGCTTGCGTATTTAAAGGTTCATTATCCAGCAGCTTTTTATACAGCTTTGCTCAATAGTAATCTAGCTGATAAAAACAAAGTTAATGATTATTTAATGCAAGCACAGGATCTAGGTATAAAAGTTCTATCACCAGACGTTAATGCTTCCAAGAAGCTTTTTAGTTTGAAAGATGGCAAAATTTTGGTTGGTTTAAGAGCAATTAGAGGCTTACGAAATGATTTTGTTGACGAAATAGTTAATTTGAAAAAACCAATCAAATCACTTGCTGATTTTCTAATGCAGATTGATCCTAAGTATCTTAACCAGGCTTCTATTGATAATTTAATTAAAGCAGGAGCTTTTGATAATGTAGATTCAAATAGAAATGTTTTATTAGCGGTAAGTAAGGATTTAGTAGATACTGTTAATATGTCTGGTCATAATCTTTCTTTATTTAAAACTTTAGAACCTAAGCCGGTTGATAAAAAAGCACCGGATAATAATGAAAAAGCGCAGATGGAAGTTGAAACAATGGGCTTTGCTACGACAATAAATCCATTGTTAGCCGTTCAAAAATATGCGCAAAGATTTAATGCTAAAAAATTGGCTGATTTTGAAATTAATGAAACAGGTGTAGGAGTGGGGAAGTTATTAAAGCTTAAACCTATCACGACTAAAAAAGGTCAAACAATGGCGTTTGCAACTTTTTCTGATAGTCAGGGCCCAGAAGAATTTACAATATTTCCTAATGCCTATGAAAAAATTAAAAATAGCCTGAAGATCGGTGATATTTACTTGTTACAGATTCGTACCCAGGCTGACCGCTTTGATTCAAGCAAAAAGCAATATTTATTAAATTCAGTACGAAAAGTAAATTTTAAAGACTAATTTATTAAAATTGGTATTAATTAATAAAATCACAAGCTAAAAGGATTGTAAGCGAAAACATTTGTTAAATGGCTTCTTTGTTAGTAAAATTTTAGTACTTTTATTGCAGACAATACATGTAAAAAATGTTACTATTGAACCGATGTGAGTAAAACAGAATTATCGTAGAGGTGAATTCATGAAACGGATTGGTATTTTAACTAGTGGTGGAGATGCTCCTGGCATGAACGCTGCTATCAGAGCTGTCACTCGTACAGCTTTGGCAAACGACATTGAAGTATTCGGAATTCATTATGGTTTTGCTGGTTTAGTAGCCGGTGATATTTTCCAAATGACTTCTGAAACTGTTGCCGATAAGATTAACCGTGGTGGTACTTTCCTTTATTCTGCTCGTTTCCCAGAGTTTGCTGAAGAAGCAACTCAGTTAAAGGGAATTGAGCAATTAAAGAAACACGGTATCGATGCCTTAGTTGTTATTGGTGGAGACGGCTCTTACCATGGTGCGTTAAGATTAACGGAACATGGTTACAATGCCATTGGTCTTCCTGGTTCAATTGATAACGATATCCCATATACTGACTACACTATCGGATTTGATACTGCATGCAACACAGCGATGGATGCAATTGATAAGATTCGTGATACTGCAACAAGTCACCAACGTGTATTTGTTGTAAACGTTATGGGACGTGAATGTGGTGATATTGCCCTTCACGTTGGTGTCGCAACTGGTGCGGATGCTATCGTTGTTCCAGAAGAACCATATGACATTAAAGAAATCGCTGAAAACTTGAAGCAAGGTTTTGCTAATGGTAAGAAGCACGGACTTGTTGTTTTAGCTGAAGGTGTTATGGACGCTGATAAATTTAAGGACGAACTTCTTAAATATGGCGATTTTGATGCGAGAGCTAATGTCTTAGGACACATGCAACGTGGCGGAAGTCCAACAACTCGTGATCGCGTTTTGGCAAGCAAAATGGGTGCATATGCAGTGCAATTGTTATTAGATGGTAAAGGCGGTTTAGCTGTCGGGATCGAAAATAATAAATTGTCCTCACATAACATGCTTGATTTGTTTGATGCAAAGCACCACGGTGATTATTCGTTATACTCATTAAACAAAGACTTAGCCAAGTAGTTTTTGATTTTTAAATTTATAGGAGATTTTTTCAGATGAAGAAAACTAAAATTGTTAGTACTTTAGGGCCAGCCTCAAATGACGTTGAGACTATTACTAAATTGGCAGAAGCAGGTGCCAATGTTTTCCGTTTTAACTTTTCACACGGTGACCACCCAGAACATGCTGCTCGTATGAAGATGGTTCGTGAAGTTGAAAAGAAGACTGGTTTGTTGCTTGGTATCGACCTTGATACTAAAGGTGCTGAAATCAGAACTACCGAACAAGAAGACGGCAAGTTCACTATTAACACTGGTGACAAGATCAGAATTTCTATGGACTCAACTAAGAAGGGTAACAAGGACAAGATTTATGTTACCTACGATGGTTTATACGATGATACCAAAAAGGGTGGTCACGTATTAATCGATGATGGTTTAGTTGATTTACTTATTTTAGATAAAGATGACGCTAACCGTGAACTTGTATGTCAAGCTCAAAACACTGGTGTTATTGGTTCTAAGAAGGGTGTTAACGCACCAGGTGTTGAAATTCGCCTTCCAGGTATCACTGAAAAGGATACTGATGACATTAAGTTTGGTATGAAGCAAGGTATTAACTTTATTTCAGCTTCATTCGTACGTAAGGCACAAGATGTTTTAGATATTCGTCAATTGCTTGAAGAAGGTGGCTGCGAATACGTAAAGATCTTCCCTAAGATTGAATCACAAGAAGGTATTGACAACATCGATGAAATCTTAAAGGTTTCTGATGGTTTAATGGTTGCTCGTGGTGACATGGGTGTTGAAATTCCATTCATCAACGTACCATTTGTACAAAAAGATTTAATCAGAAAATGTAACGCATTAGGTAAGCCAGTTATTACTGCTACTCAAATGCTTGACTCAATGCAAGAAAACCCACGTCCAACTCGTGCCGAAGTTACTGACGTTGCTAACGCTGTTTTGGATGGTACTGATGCAACTATGCTTTCTGGTGAATCAGCAAACGGTCTTTACCCAGTTCAAGCTGTTAAGGCTATGGCTGATATTGACATGCGTACTGAAAAGCAACTTGCACAACGTAACACTTTAGCTCTTCAAAGATTTGAAGAATACCAAGGTTCAAACGTAACTGAAGCTATTGGTGAATCAGTTGTTAGAACTGCTGAAGAATTAGGTGTTAAGACTATCATTACTGCAACTGAATCAGGTTACACTGCACGTATGATTTCTAAATACCGTCCAAATGCTGATATCATTGCTATGACTTTTGACGAAAAGGTACAACACTCATTAGGTATTGTTTGGGGTGTTAAACCAATGCTTGTTGAAAAGCCAAAGACTACTGAAGAAATGTTTGACAAGGCAGCAGAACTTGCTAAGGAAACTGGTCTTGCAAAAGATGGCGATTTAGTAATTATCGTTGCTGGTGTTCCATTGGGTGAAACTGGTACTACTAACTTAATGAAGTTACAATTGATCGGTACTCAACTTGTTAAAGGTTTAGGTGTTGGTGATCAATCAGTTATCGGTAACGCTGTAGTTGCAACTTCTGCAGAAGAAGCAAATGCTAAGATGCAAGATGGTGATATCTTAGTTGCTAAGACTACTGATAAAGACTACATGCCAGCTATTAAGAAAGCTTCAGGTATGGTAGTTGAAGCTTCTGGTTTAACTAGCCACGCAGCTGTTGTTGGTCTTTCACTTGGTATCCCAGTTATCGTTGGTGCTACTGACGCAACTTCAAAGATTCAATCTGGTTCTAAGATTACTGTTGATGCTCGTCGTGGTGCTGTTTACCAAGGTGAAGCAACTAACCTTTAATGTTAAAAAACAATATTATTAAAATAGTCAGCAAGTGCTGGCTATTTTATTTTTGTCTTTTTTACTTTATACTAACTAATGAATAGAATTGTTAGAAATAGAGGAATTTAGATGCTAGGTGAAATTCAACAAGGTAAAGTAATTGATGAGAATCAAGAAGCTTTTTATGTTCAAGTAAGTGGCATTACATTCGAACTGAAAAAAATCGAAATTACTCAAGATGAACCTATAAAAAAAGGCGATATCGTTCAAGGATTTATCTATGAAAACAAAGATCGTAAGAAAGAAATGACACAGTTTTATCCGTTTTGTCAAAAAGATCAGTATGGATGGGGAACTGTCACTGAAGTTCGGAGAGATCTTGGCGTATTTGTAGATATTGGATTAAATGATAAAGATGTTGTTGTGTCTTTAGATGATCTGCCCGAAGATAAAAATCTGTGGCCTAAAAAAGATGACCGCCTTTTAATTAGACTTGAAACTGATGAGAAAGAAAGAATATGGGGAAAGATGGCTGATGAAAATGTTTTTGAACAGTTAGCAGCTAACTTCCCACATAATTTAGAAAACAAGAATCTCGTAGGCCGAGCCTATAAAACTTATGAAATTGGTGCTTTTTTAATCACCGATCAATATTATTTAGCTTTTATCCATAATTCAGAAACATATCGTCCTTTACGTTTGGGAGAAAAAGTCAAAGCGCGTGTAATTGGAATAAGTCAATATGGCCGCTTAAATATGAGTGTGATGCCGAGAGCATATGAAGAGATTGATGATGATGCCCAAATGATTTTGGTCAGTTTACGTCGTCAAGAGACTAAGACTTTGCCTTTTTATGATAAAAGTGATGCTCAAGAAATCAAAAACTACTTTGGGATATCCAAATCGGCTTTTAAGCGTGCTTTAGGTCATCTTTTGAAAGCTAACTTAATTAGTGAAGATAAAGATGCTGGTACGATTACCTTGCTTGAAAACGAGGATCAAGATAATGACTCAGATGAAGGATAATATTGAAGATTATCTCAGATATGCTCAAGTAGAACGCGGCTTAAGTATCAATACAATTTCTTCGTATCATCAAGATCTAGTAGAATATTGCAATTTTTTAACTAAAAATAATGAGCAAAGTTGGGAAGTAGATCCTGTCTTAGTAAACTCTTTTTTTGCAGAACAACGAGATAAAAATAAAGCAACATCTACTTTAAGTAGAATGCTTTCAAGTTTAAGAAAATTTTATCAGTGGCTTTTGAGACAACATATTATAGAAAAAGATCCATTGATTATGATTGATGCACCTAAAAAAGAAAAAAGATTGCCAGTAGCCTTGTCTACTAATGAAACTCAAAATCTTCTTTCTTCGCCGCAAATAAGTAAACCTTTAGGTCTTAGAGACAGAGCGATTCTAGAGACTCTTTATGCCACTGGTATAAGAGTTAGCGAATTAATCAATTTAGAGATCGGAAATTTGCATCCAGATTTAAAATTGGTTAAAGTACTTGGAAAAGGATCAAAAGAAAGATTGATTCCTATTAGTAGCGTCGCTATCTCATGGATTAGCCGATATAATCGAGAAGTTAGACAAAAGCAAATTTTAAAATCAGGTAAAGATACTGATTTTATTTTTTTGAACAGTCATGCCAAGCAAATGACTCGCCAAGCTATTTGGCAGATTATAAAAAAATATTGTGCTCAGGCTGGTATTACTAAAAATGGTACTCCTCATACTTTGAGACATACTTTTGCAACTCATTTGCTAGAAAATGGGGCTGATTTAAGAGTTGTCCAGGAAATTTTAGGACATAGTGATATAACTACTACTCAGATATATACTAATTTGACACAAAAACACATCATGGAAGTGTATAATAAATCGCATCCACGAACTTAGAAGGATTTTTATGCTTAGCAAATATAAAAAGAATTATGAAAAACAAGTTATGGGCTTTTTGTCCTATTTACCTGAATTCAAAAATCTTGAAAATCTTCGCGAAGAAATGCAACTTTACAAAGATGAGGATCAATATCAGGTCTTAATTTTTAAAGGAGAAGATGGCGATTGTCGAGGAATAATTGGAATCCAAGAAAGTGATGATTTTATTGTGATTCGCTATTTATCTTTGGATCCTAGCTTCAGAAATAGTGCCGTTGAAAAAGAAGTAATTAAACAATTGCAGAACACTTATCCAGACAAGATGATTTCGGCGATGCCCGATTGTACTTATTTATTAAAATATACTAAGCAAGGCAATAATAATGACGACGAAAGATAATGATTTAACCTTAGATCTTCCTAATTTTACTGGTCCGTTGGATCTATTACTACATCTGATTAGATCACAAAAAATAGATATTTATGATATTCCAATTGCAAAAATAACTGGACAATACTTATCTCATTTGGCTAAATGGCAAGAGCTTGATTTACAAATAGCTGGCGAATATTTTGTAATGGCTTCAACGTTGTTAAGAATCAAATCACAGTATTTGCTTCCTAAAAATGATTTTGTAGAACCTGAAGAACAAATAGAAGATCCACGTTCTGAATTAGTTGAACAATTGGTCCAATATTCAGTTTTTCAAAAGGTATCAGAATATTTTAAACAAAGAAATATGCAGGTGCCAATTACAGTTGCTAAAGAACCTTCTATAGCTAAACAGAAATCAATAGAGCCACTTCCATTAGGTGAGATTACGAGTGATCAATTAGCTAATACCTTTTCTTTGATTATTCATCGTTTTAAAATGCGTCAACCTAATACTGGTAGTATTGAGGTGAAAGAAACTTCTATTGAAGATATGACGAACTATTTAAGTGAAAAAATAAAAAAAGTCAAAAAAGTAAGTTTTTTTGCATGCTTAGAAAGTTTCAAGACTTTGGATCAAGTGATCTCTTTATTCTTAGCTGTTTTAGAGCTGTGTAGACATCATAAACTATCAGTTAAACAAAGTCATGATTTTGGAGATTTAACATTAGAAAACGAGCAAGATGATGGTAAATAAACAGGCAGAATTAGAAGCAATTTTATATGCAGCAGGAGATAATGGTGTTGAACAAGATATTCTATGTCAACTGTTAGAAATTTCTCAACCAGCTTTACGTGAGCTTTCACAGCATCTGAAAAATGACTTAGAGCAAAGGCCAAGTTCAGGATTACAATTAATTTCAATAAATAATAATTTAAAATTAACTACTAGTCCTAAGTGTGCAAATGTGATTTCAAAATTTTTTCAAAAAGATGTTAATAAGACTTTAAGTCAATCAGCTTTGGAGATTTTGTCTATTATCGCTTATCGACAACCAATTACTAGAATTGAAATTGACGAAATTAGAGGAGTAAATTCATCAGGTGCAATTCAAACATTGATTTGGAGAGGTTTAGTTAAAGTAAATGGTAAAAAAGAGGTACCTGGTCATCCAAATTTGTATGTCACGACTGATTATTTCTTACAATATTTTGGCTATAATAGTTTGGCTGATTTACCATTGATTGAGAGCTTTTCTAATGATATTGATGAAAACGGGCAAGTTGACCTCTTTGAAAGTAAAGGACAGGCAGACGCAAATTTGGAAAGCAATAAAGGTGGAGAAAAATAAATGGCAGAAAGATTACAAAAAGTTATTGCTCAAGCTGGAGTAGCTTCCAGGCGCAAAGCTGAAAAGTTAATCACTGAAGGTAAAGTAAAGGTTAATGGTCAGTTAATTACCGAATTAGGTACTAAAGTTAATCCGACTGACCAAGTTGAAGTAAGTGGGGTACCAATTGAAAAAGAAAGCTTGCATACTTATCTTTTTTATAAACCTCGTGGTGTAATTTCCTCAGTAACCGATAACAAGGGTAGAAAAACTGTAACAGATTTTTTTGAAGATCTGCCATATCGTTTATATCCGATTGGAAGATTAGATTACGATACTTCTGGATTATTATTAATGACCAATGATGGAGATTTAGCTAATGACTTAATGCATCCACGAAATGAGGTTCCCAAGGTCTATGTTGCTAAAATTAAAGGAATATTGAAACCAGAAGAAATTTATCAATTAAAGCATGGAGTTAAGATCGATGGTAAAAAATCAGCTCCAGCGAAAGTAAAAGTACGAAAAACTGATTATAAAAAGCAAAGTCAGATTGTACAATTGACAATTCATGAAGGACATTATCACCAAGTTAAAAAGATGTTTCAGGCTGTTAACCACTTAGTTGATAAACTGTCGCGTGAAAAGTATGCCTTTTTAACCCTTCAATCTCTTACTTCGGGACAATATCGAGAACTATCTCATTCAGAGATAAAACAACTAAAAAAACTAAAGTAAATTAATTTATTCTTAAAAAGAGGATGCAACTGCTAGCAAGCTATGCTAAAATTTATACTTGAATACACAACATTGGAGGATCGTAATGAGTAATCAAGCACCGGAGAAGGGTCCTTATAAACATTTTGAAAGACCAAGTACATCTAGGAGTCAAAGACGTTCTACACATCATTTTGATGATGAAAGTTCATCTAAAGATATTAGAGAAGGTAAAAAGAAAAATCTAACTTCTCTTTGGAGTGGATTGATAATTGTGGCAATTATCTTAATTGCTGCCTTTCCGTTGATTATTTCACAGTTCGGAAATCAAAGTAAGAATCTTGCTGAGAAACAAGAACCACGTTCTTCTAAAATTAGCTCGACTAAGAAAAAAGCGAAGGTTTCCAAAAAAGTAGAGAAAAAGAGTTCAAGTAAATCTACTCAGACAAAATCTAAGCCAGCTGTTAAGTCAGCACCTCAGCAAAGAAGGCAACAAAGTCGGGTAACCACTCAACAAAATACCCAACAATCTACTAGCCAGAGTAATACAAATCAAAATAGTTATTACTCCCAAAACAATTATCAAAACAGCTATAATTCACAATCTGATCAATCGCAACAAACAACATCAAGTCACCATACTTCAGGCGGTTCATATACTGTAAAAAGTGGTGACACTTTATCAGCGATTGCGCAAGCTAATAATTTGACCGTTGATCAATTACGTCAAATTAATGGTATTAGCGGAGATAATTTAAGTTCTGGACAAGTATTGAAACTTAAGTAAAGATGTACTAAAAAAGTACATCTTTTTTATTTACAAATTGTTAGTATAGTTTTATTATAAAAATGTAAATAGAAAATATGAGGATGTTGTCTTCAGGGCAGGGTGAAATTCCCGACCGGCGGTAAAAGTCCGCGAGCCTTTTTGGCCGAACCAGGATATTCTGGTACCGATAGTAAAGTCTAGATGAAAGAAGACAGACAATAAATAGCTAATTTTATTTAGAGGTCTGTTGCTGAAGCGGCAGACCTTGTTTCTTTGTAAGGAGAAGAAAAATGCAGAGAAAAGAAAATGTTAGTTCTTATAGTTTGTCTTACTGGATTTCATGGGCAATGATCGGGGCTTTAGCCTTCTTGATTATGAAACTTGAAGTACCAATTATTCCAGGATTTGATTACCTGAAAATGGACTTCTCAGATGCACTAGTTGCTTTAAGCACTTTAGTGTTTGGTCCAGTTGGTGGTATTATGATTGCTCTTTTCAAGGGCGTCTTGAGTTTAGCAATTTCTGGATTTAACTTACTTTCTTTAGTTGGGCAAGTTGCTGCTTTTCTAGCTTGTTTAGCTTATATCTTGCCATTTTATTACATCAGTAAAAATCATAATGAAAAAGTAGGCTACCAAATCTTAGGATTGGTGGTCGGTACAATTTGTTTAACAATTGTTATGTCATTAGCTAATTACTTTGTTTTAACTCCTTTATACATAAAATTTGCTGGCTTTAAATTGGGAGCAAATATGTTAGCTTATATCGTGTCAGCTATTGTCCCTTTTAATATAGTTAAGGGATGTATCAATGGCGTAATAGTAGTTTTGTTAGCAAAAACAGTATTGCCACCATTTAAGAGCTTTGTAAGAAGACATTTTTAAAAATAATAATTACTGAAGCAGACGTATCAATATTAAACGTCTGCTTTTTTGTTGTAATTTATGTTAAAATTTTAAAGAACGAAAAATGAAAGGATCTTTATTATTTAATGCAGGTTGCTATTGATGGACCAGCTTCTGCTGGTAAAAGTACAGTTGCGAAGATTGTAGCAAAAAATCTAAATTATATTTATATCGATACTGGAGCAATGTATCGTGCTTGTACACTAATTGCTCGAGATGGTAAGGCCGATTATTCGGATGAAAAGAAAATTCTTGATTTAATTGATCAAAGCACAATTGAATTCAAAAATGAAGGTGACGAGCAAAAAGTTTATGTAAACGGTCAAGATGCCAGTTTAGCAATTAGAACTCCAGAAATCACTGAAAATGTTTCTCAAGTTTCTGCGCTTCAAGGAGTGCGTGAAAAGATGGTTGAACTGCAAAGGGAGATGGCAGGTAAAAACAATGTGATTATGGATGGTAGAGATATTGGAACAACCGTCTTACCAAATGCTCAAGTAAAAATCTTCTTGATTGCTAGTGTTGAATCCAGGGCTAAACGTAGGTTCTTAGATTTCCAAGAAAAAGGAATTCATCAAGATTTAGCTGATATTGAACATGATATTGAAGTAAGGGATTACAAAGACTCACATAGAGCAATTTCACCTTTGAAAAAGGCTGACGATGCAATTGAGTTAGATACTACAAACTTGAATATTGAACAAGTTGTTGAAAAAATTACCGCATTAATAGAAAAAAATAAAAAAAATTAATCAAAAGAGTAGAAAAAAGATTCCATTTACTTTAAAATGGAGTTTGATATTGGGAGGTACTTATGTCAGATAATAGTAATCAATTTTTAGATGCTTTAAAGCAAATGCAAGGAGTTGAAGTCGGAAACATTGTAGATGTTGAAGTTTTAGATGTTGAAGACGGTCAAATTGCTGTTGGTGTAGAAAACGCAGGTGTTGAAGGTGTCATCACTAAACGTGAATTTACTGCAGATCGTAACGCAGATTTACGTGAATTAGTAAAACCAGGTGACAAATTCAAGGCTTTAGTTCTTAGAAGAGCTGGCGGCGATAAAGAAAATGGTGAATTCTTCTTCTCAGTTACTCGTTTGAAGGAAAGAGAAGCATACACTGAATTAGAAAAAGTCTTTGAAGAAGGTAAGACTGTTGAAGGTACTGTAACTGGTGCTGTTCGTGGAGGTTTATTAGTTGATGTTGGTACTAGAGGTTTCTTACCAGCTTCACTTATTTCTAACCGTTACGTTTCAGATCTTAAGCCATACATTGGTAAGAAGATGAACTTGAAGATCACAGAAATTGATCCTAACAAGAATCGTTTAATTCTTTCTAGAAAAGACTTAATTGAAAAAGAACGTGAAGAAGCTTTCGAAAATGTTGCTAACCAACTTGTTGTTGGCGACACAGTTGAAGGTAAAGTATCTCGTTTAACTGGTTTTGGTGCATTTATTGATGTTGGTGGTGTAGACGGTTTAGTTCACATCTCAGAAATTTCTTACAAGCATATTGATAAGCCTAGTGATGTCTTAAAGGTTGGTCAAGATGTTAAGGTTAAAGTTATTGGAATTGATAACGATAGACACCGCATCTCCCTTTCAATTAAGCAAACTTTACCATCACCATTTGAAGAAGCTACTTCAGGTTTAAGCGAAGGTGAAGTTATCGAAGGCGAAGTTAAAACTTTAACTGCATTTGGCGCTTTTGTAGAAGTTGCTGATGGAATTCAAGGTTTAGTACATGTTTCAGAAATCTCAAACAAACATGTTGAAAAGCCTAGTGATGTCTTAAAGGTTGGTCAAACTGTTAAGGTTAAGGTTCTAAATATCGATCCAAATGATAGAAGAATCTCATTGTCAATTAAACAAGCTGATCCAAATTCAAACAATGAAGAATCAAATGCACGTCCACGTCGTCGTCATGAAGACTCAAGTGTTAAGAAGTATATGAACGATAACGATAATGGATTTGCTTTAGGTGACATCATCGGTGATCAACTTAAGGACAAAGATTAATTATCATTAATCTAAAAAAGCTGGCTCCGGCCAGCTTTTTTGTTACTCATAAAATTTAGAAAGGAGCTTAAAAATGGCTTTAC
Organism: uncultured Lactobacillus sp.; assembly: GCF_947367085.1. Classification (GTDB taxonomy): domain Bacteria; phylum Bacillota; class Bacilli; order Lactobacillales; family Lactobacillaceae; genus Lactobacillus. The sequence continues at coordinate 28,719 of NZ_CANBCP010000018.1, forward strand.
CAATTGTGGCTCTTGTGGGCCGTCCTAATGTTGGAAAATCGACAATTTTTAATAGAATTATTAAATCCAGGGTGGCTATTGTTGAAGATGAACCTGGTGTGACTCGTGACAGAATTTATTCAAAAGCTGAATGGATGGGACATGAATTCATTTTAATTGATACCGGTGGTATCACCTTAGATAACGGAGAAATTGATGAACAAATAAAAGCCCAGGCGGAAATTGCTATTGACGAAGCTGACGTAATTGTCATGTTGGGCGATGTAACCAATCATTTGACTAATATGGATGAAACTATCGCGAAGATGCTTTACAGGACTAAAAAACCTGTTATTTTGGCCGTAAACAAAGCTGATAATCCAGAGCAGCGAAATGACGTTTATGACTTTTACAGTCTAGGTTTTGGTGATCCAATTCCAGTTTCAGGGAGCCACGGCACTGGAGTGGGTGATTTGCTTGACGCAATTGTTGCTCAGTTTGGCGATAAATCTAACCAACATGAAGATGATGCCATCAGATTCAGTGTAATTGGTCGTCCTAATGTCGGCAAATCATCTTTGGTTAATGCAATATTAGGTGAGCAAAGAGTAATCGTAGCTGATATGGAAGGCACTACCCGCGATGCTATTGATACTTCTTTTACCCATGACGGACAAAAATATACAATTGTCGATACAGCTGGTATTCGTAGACGTGGTAAAGTTTATGAAAAAACTGAAAAATATTCAGTCATGCGTGCAGTTTCAGCTATTGAAAATAGTAATATTACCTTACTTGTTTTAGACGCAAGTACCGGTATTCGTGAACAAGATAAACACGTAGCAGGTTATGCTCATGACGCTGGACGTGGTGTAATTATCGTTGTCAATAAGTGGGATTTACCTGAAAAAGATTCAGGCAGTATGAAAGATTTTGAAGATACAATCAGGCGTGAGTTCCAATATTTGGACTATGCACCGATAATTTTTGTATCTGCTAAAACAGGTAAAAGAGTGCCTGACATTTTAAACTTAGTCGACCGTGTTTACGAGAATCAAAATCGCCGTATTCAATCTAGTGTCTTGAACGATTTACTCTTAGAAGCGACTAGAATTACACCTACGCCATTAGTTAATGGTAAGAGATTAAGAATTTACTATATGACTCAGGTTTCTACTAATCCACCAACATTCGTAGTATTTGTGAACGATCCTGAATTACTCCATTTTTCTTATAAGCGATTCTTAATCAATCAATTAAGACAAAATTTTGACTTCACAGGAACGCCAATTAAAATTTTGGCACGTAAAAGAAAATAATTGCTACATACAATGGTTAAATTAAACAAAAAATTTAAGAAAAAGCTTGTAGTGACGCCGTTGGTGTGCTAACTTTAATTGCAGAGGACAATGATTGGTAGTCATCATTCTTCCTTATCTCAAATTTAAGAGGTAAGTTTTGAACCCTTAAGGTTCAAATTTCAGGAGGTGAAAAGAATGGCAAATAAGGCTGAATTAGTTTCTGAAGTTGCTTCAAAGACTAACTTAACTAAAAAAGATGTAGCTGCTGCAGTTGACGCAATTTTTAGCTCAATCCAAGAAGATCTTGCTAAAGGCGAAAAAGTTCAATTGATCGGTTTTGGTACTTTTGAAGTTCGTAACCGTGCAGCTCGTAAGGGTCGTAACCCACAAACTGGTGTTGAAATTCAAATTCCAGCTTCTAAGGTTCCTGCATTTAAGCCAGGTAAGGCTCTTAAGGACGCAGTTAAGTAATTAAAGAGATTTATTATTTCACATAAAGACATTAAGTTTTTGGCTTAATGTCTTTTTTGTGTAAAATAAGATTAGTTAAAAGAGATAAGGTGACATGATGAATTATTCCCAGGAACTATTAGATGCTATTCAAAACCATGACTTTTCAAAAACAAACATTTTATTAAAGAAAGCTTTAGACAATGATGAACCAGAGATTTTGGCATCTTTAGCTGAAAATTTAACTGATCTCGGTTTTACTGATTTATCTAAGGAAATTTATCAGGCTCTCATCGCAAGATTTCCAAAAGAAGATCTTTTTAAAGTATATTTGGCAGAAATTTTATTAAATGATGGTCAAGAAGATGATGGCTTAACTTTACTATACGCAATTGATAAAGAAAGCGATGCATACGTTGAAAGCTTGCTCGCTCAGGCTGATTATTATCAAAGTAATGGTCTTATAGAGACTGCCAAGCAAAAGCTCTTAGAAGCTCAAAATATAGCTCCAAACGAAGATGCAATTTTGTTTGGTTTAGCAGAACTTGATTATATGTCAGGTAATTTTGAAGAAGCATTAAAATATTATCGTCAGTTATTCAAAAATAATAAGACTTTTGGTGAAGTTGTAATTTCTCAAAGAGTCGCTGCCTGTTTAGCACAATTAGGCGAATATGAACAAGCGGCTGAATTAATTAAAAACAATGCCAGTGACTTATTAACAATTGATGCTCAATATGAAGCAGGCTTAATTTTGCTTTCAGCCGGAGACTATAAAGAAGCTATCAAATTTTTAGACCAAGTGATTGAAACTCAACCTGATTACGTTAATGCATATCCCTTACTTGCTCAAGCATATGCTAAAGAAAATAACAACGATGAAGTTCTTCGAGCTGCTCAAACTGGTCTTTCTTATAATGAATTCGATGAAACTTTATATAGTTTAGGAGCACGTGCTGCAGCAAATCTCAACAAAAATGATGAAGCAGAAAACTTATTAAAAAAGGGGTTAAAAATAGCACCCGACAATAGTGATCTGCGGCTACAACTATCTAATTTGTATCTTCATGAAAATAAAGATAGAGAAAATCTAGATTTATTCCAAAGCCTAAATGACGATCAAATTGAACCTCAAGCACATTGGAATATGGCTCTTTCTTATCAGCGTTTAGAAGACTATGACAAAGCCAAAAGTGAATTTTTGCTTGCTTATCCTAGTTTTCAAAATAATCCAGATTTCTTGAAGCAAATGTTAACATTCTTTAGAGAAATTGCGGATAAGGCAACTACTAAAGCATTACTTGAAAAATACCTTCA
>NZ_CANBCP010000019.1 GCF_947367085.1 uncultured Lactobacillus sp.
GATAAAAGTAAAATGTAAGTGTACTTATAAAAAGTAAGGGAGAATGACGAAAATGGAATCAATTAAAGAATTAACTCCAGAAAAACTAAAAGATATTACTAAAAATGGCAGAGTGGTTTTATTATTTTCTGCAACTTGGTGCCCAGACTGCCGCTTCTTAGATCCATTTTTACCGGAAATTGAAAAAGATTTTTCGAATGCTAAATTCTACAAGATTGACCGTGATGGTTCAATTGATGTCGCAAAAGAATTAAATATCTTTGGAATTCCTAGCTTTGTTGTCTACCAAGATGGCAAAGAAATTGGTAGACTAGTAAATAAGGACAGAAAGACTAAAGAAGAAGTAGAAAACTTCCTTAACTCTCTCAAATAGTCTAAGAAAGGAATATTTACTAGAAATGATTGTTTCTACCAATAAAGCAAGTTATCCAGATACTTTAATTGTAATTACAGGCCCAGATAATGGCCGTAGCCAATTTGTTGAAAAAGACAACGTTACTCGCGTTGAGGATGCTGATGGTAATTTAATCGGTTATAACTTTTTCAATGTTAGTGATTTTTTAGATTATGATGCTTTACCAAACGGTCAAGTTCATCCTAATCAAGAGTTAGTTGATAAGCTAAATGAAAAAGTCAACGAAGCAGGTTTTGATGAAAAACTTGAATTGGGCAAACCAACTTTAGTTTATGGTTATGTTAAAACTTGTGAACCTCACCCAGATTCTGATCACTTACATGTAACTACAGTTGATGTTGGAAATGACGAAGTTCATCAAATTGTCTGTGGTGCACCAAATATTGCCCAAGGCCAAAAGGTGGTTGTTGCACTTCCTGGTACTTTAATGCCAAATGGTCAACAAATCTGGCCCGGTGAATTACGTGGCGTTGATTCATACGGAATGATTTGTTCAGCTAGAGAATTAGGCTTAGCTCATGCTCCACAAAAGCGTGGTATTATGGTAGTTCCAGATAGCTTTAAGGCTGGCGATGAATTTGAACCAACTAAGTGCGATGAATTGCTCGCTAGTGGTCAAATTACTTTGTAAAATATTCGAGTCTCAATGAATTTGAGGCTCTTTTTTTGTATAAAAATGGTAAAATGATAAGCGAATATTTTGGCATTTATTGGAGACTTAACTATGTTAGATAAAAACAAACAAATTTGGTTTATCGGAATTAAGGGAACAGGGATGGCTTCTTTAGCTCTATTGTTACACGACTTAGGCTACAAGGTGGCCGGAAGTGATATTGAAAAATATACATTCACTCAAGTTCCACTTGAAAAAGCGGGTATTGAAGTTAAAAACTTTGATCCAGAAAATATTAAAAGTAATAAGGAACAAGTTATCGTCAAAGGTAATGCATTCAAAGATGATAACCCAGAAGTTAGAGCTTGTCTTGATAAAGATGTTGAATGGCAAAGCTATCCTGATACTGTTGAAGAAATCGTGCAAATGCATACCTCAATCGGAATTTCTGGTACACATGGTAAAACTTCAACAACTAGTCTTTTAGCTCATGTTTTAGGTGAAGTTGCACCAACTTCTTACTTAATCGGGGATGGCCGCGGCAAAGGAGTTGAAGGTTCAAGATTCTTTGTTTATGAAGCTGATGAATACCGTCGTCACTTTTTGGCATATCACCCCGACTATCAAATCATGACTAATATCGACTTTGATCATCCAGATTATTTCAAAGATCAAGATGATTACACTAGTGCCTTTCAATCAGCTGCTGATCAAACCAAAAAAGCTCTCTTTGTTTGGGGTGATGACAAGCGCCTTCAAAGCTTGAAGACTGATATCCCTAAGTACACTTATGGTTTTAAAGACAGTGATGATTTCCAAGCTGTTAATATCGAAAAATCAACTACAGGTTCAAAATTTAATGTTTTAGCACATGGTGAAGACTTAGGTCGTTTTGAAATTCATCTATTTGGAGATCACAGCATCTTAAATTCCACTGCTGTTATTGCGGTTGCTTATACTGAAAAGGTACCAATGCAAGATATCAAGGCTGGTCTATTAACATTTAAAGGTGCTAAGAGAAGATTTTCCGAAAAAGACTTCGGCACAGTTTCAGTAATTGATGACTACGCTCACCACCCAACTGAAATGCGTGCTACTATTCAAGCGGCTCGTCAAAAATTCCCTGAAAAAGAATTGGTTGTTGTCTTTCAACCACATACTTTCTCAAGAACTAAGAAATATCAAAAAGATTTCGAAGAAATCTTACGAGATGTCGATAAGGCTTACGTAACTCCGATTTATGCATCCGCTAGAGAAGCAAATGGAGATATTTCTAGTGAGGATTTAGTTGCAAATATTCCAGGATCTGAAGTAATTGATCTTGATAATATTGCCGATCTAACTAAACATAAAAATGCGGTAGTCGTATTTATGGGAGCCGGTGACATTCCAAAATACGAAGACGCATATGAAAAATTGCTGTAAGAAGTAAATTAAAAAAACTGTTAGTTCATACTAGAAGATGAATTAGCAGCTTTTTTGTTAAATTAGGAGGATTTATGAAATCGATTATCGCTAAAAAAGTAGGGATGTTTGAATTATTTTATGATCTAGTTTTTGTCTACGCGATCTCAAAAATTGCAGCAATGATTCATCATCCAGTTAACGGCGTTATCCCACTTGTTAATTATTTACAATTTTTATTAGTTGTAGTGGTTGTTTTGCAGATTTGGCTTTATGAAGTTCTTTATTTCAATCGTTATAGTCAAAATCGCTTTTTTGACATTGCAAGTCTTGTTTTAGAAATGTTTGTAATGGTGTATCTGTCAAACAATATTAATACAGATTGGCACCTAACATTTGAATATTTCAATATTGCTATGGCAGTCATGTTGATTGTTTTAATTTTGCAATATCTGTTAGGGCATTCAAAAAATAAAGAAAAAGATTATACGATTTTTGTTGATACTTTCGTAATTGAATTGTCCTTGATTTGCTTAGGCTTAATTCTAGGATATAAAGTCGGTGTTTATCTTGCGATCGCCGGGTATCTAGTAGGATTTTTACTTCCACTAGCTACCTACAAAAAGATTGTAGCCAAGAATGTTAATTTTCCGCATTTAATTGAAAGAGTGGGCTTGATTATTATCATTGCCTTTGGAGAAGCAGTGGTCAATATTGCGGAATATTTTAATAAAAATATTCCCTTATACATCCCAATTTTTGTTTTCCTTAGTTTGGTATTAATGTTTGCCGTTTATGTAATTGAAGTCGATAATTTTATAGAGCAAAAGCAATATAATAAAGGCTTTATCTTGATGTATAGTCATGTAGCATTAGTGGCGACGCTTTTATCTATTACAGTGGCACTTGTTTATTTGAACCTCACTCATGTTGATAAAACTTTTGTTGCTCTATTTTTAGGATTTAGTGTAGTTGTCTACTATTTATTGGTTTTAGCCTTAAGCATTTATAACAAAAAGCAATTTCAACTAACCTATCTCAACATATTAACTACTTTAGTGTGTTTGATGGCAGGTTTGGTTTTACTTTACTTTTTGAGAAATTCACAATTGGATCTTTTAATCGTGTTATTAGTAATGAATATTATTATTTTTGGTCAATATTACTCATTAAGAAAACGCAGTAACTGATCGTCTAATCATTTTATTTGATGCCTCAATTATAGAAACCTAAAATGAAAATAGATACGTACAAGTATGGATTTATTGTTGAGGTAAAAAAATGACAGTACTTACCTGGATAGAACTTATAATCATCGGGCTAATCACAGGAACCATTACTAGTTTAATTGGTGCAAGCGGAGTTACTGTTGTTGTGCCTGCAATGACAATTTTATTTAGCTTAAATTCACATATTGCAATTGGGACAAGTTTATTAGTTGATGTAATTACGAGTATCGTTGTTTCAATCTCTTATATTCGTCACAAAAATGTTCGCTTGCAGGCTAGTATTTGGATTACGGTAGGATCTATTTTAGGTGCACAGCTGGGTAGTCACTGGGCTGGAATTATATCTGATACTTCTTTGAGTGGACTTTTTGCGATTATGTTGATAATTTCCGGAATTTCTACTTTACGTAAAAAAGACAATAACTATGATTCAAATAAAGGACTTCATTTTAAGTCTAAAATCACCCAAACCCTGGCTTTGTTATTGATTGGCTTTTTGATTGGAATTATCAGCGGTTTAGTTGGTGCTGGCGGCGGTGTAATGGTTCTTTTGACAATTATCTTTATTTTGCACTATCCAATGCACCAAGCAGTTGGAACTTCAACTGTTATTATGGCAATCACGGCTTGTTCATCTCTTTTTGGATATGCTAGTCAAGGAAATGTCGACTACAAGTATGGTTTAGCTATTGCAATCGGTGCAGTTGTAGCTGGCATGATTGGATCACATATTGCCAATAAAGTTAACGAAGCTGTTTTAAATAAAATAGTTGCCTGGGTCTTTATTTTGCTAGGCTTTATCATGATAGGGATGAAATTTTTACACTGATAAATGTTTTTCTAAAATTAAATCTAATGCATAAAAGAATAAAACAAAAACTGTTAAAATAGTTAAGAGACTATTTGACAGTTTTTTATTTATATAAATTTTATTAAGAAGGAGAAACCATGACTGAGACACAGACTAAAAAGGATAAGAATTTACTTTTAATTGATGGTAACTCTGTTGCTTTTCGTGCCTTTTATGCTTTATATCGTCAACTTGATCGTTTTGTAAGTCCGGATGGCTTACATACAAATGCAATTTTTACTTTTAAAAACATGCTTGATGCGATTATGAAGCAAATAAATCCAACTAATGTGCTGGTAGCTTTTGATGCGGGTAAGGTTACTTTTAGAACCAAAATGTATCAAGATTACAAAGGCGGACGCCAGAAAACGCCAAGTGAACTATTAGAACAGTTGCCAGTAATTCGTGAGATGCTTCAAGATCTTGGTATTAAAAGTTACGAATTGAAGAATTATGAAGCAGATGACATTATTGGTACCTTTTCTAAACTAGGACAAGAAAAAGGCTATAAAGTTAGCATCTTTACTGGGGATCGCGATCTGACGCAACTTGCTTCAGATGATACGACCGTATTTATTACTAAAAATGGTGTTGGAGATACAGAAGCTTACACGCCTGAACATATGAAAGAAGTTAACGGCGTTACCCCAACTGAATTTATTGATATGAAGGCTCTAATGGGTGATAACTCGGATAATTATCCTGGTGTTACGAAAGTTGGTCCCAAAACTGCTTCACGTTTGATTCAAAAATATGGTAGCGTAGAGAAACTTTACGAACATGTTGATGAAATGAAAGCTTCTAAGCTGAAAGAAAATCTGATAAATGATAAGGACAAAGCCTTTTTAGCTAAAAAGCTCGCAACTATCGACCGTGATTCACCAGTGACGATCGATTTAGCTGATACTAAATTACAAAAGCCTGATGTAGAAAAGTTACGTCAATTATATGAACGATTAGGTTTTAAAAAGTTTTTATCTGAATTAGATACAGGTGTAAGCGACACCAGCAAACCGGTCTCAGAAAATTACGATTATATCGAATTGACTAGCGATAATGTTCATGAGCTGGATCATCTTGATCAAAAAGAAATTACTTTTTACTTAGGGATGTTAGGAGACAACTATCACTTAGCCCCATTTGAAGGGTTTGCGTTAAAAATTAAAGATCAACTTTATGTATCAAAAGATTATGCCCTGCTTACGGAGATGCCGCTACGTGGAATTTTAGAAAATAAGACTGTCAAAAAAAATGTCTTCGATTTGAAAAGAACCTATGTGGGACTTCATAGACTTGGTATTAGCGCCCAAGGCTTAGACTACGATATGCTTTTGGCATCGTATTTAGTTAATAATGAAAATAACTCAAATGACTTGGGTGAAGTAGCGCATCTTTATAATGACTATAGTGTTAAGACTGATATTGAAGTTTATGGGAAGGGCAAAAAGCAAGCAATTCCTGCTGATGATATCTTCTTTGCCCATTTAGCTGCCAAAGTTAGTGCAATTGAAAAGTTAAAGCCACTCTTATTAGAAAAATTAAAAGACCATGAACAAGATGACTTGTATGAAACTATCGAAATTCCTGTGGCTTTCGTATTAGCAAAGATGGAAATTACAGGTGTCAAGGCTCAAGCTAGTGTCTTAAATGAATTAGGTAATGAATTTTCAGTTAAGCTAAAAGAATTAGAAAACAAGATTTATAATCAAGCCGGCGAAGAATTCAATATCAATTCTCCAAAGCAACTTGGGCATATCTTGTTTGAAAAGCTTAACTTACCGCCAATTAAAAAAACTAAGACAGGTTACTCAACTTCAGTAGAAGTGCTTGACCAGCTAAAGACCCAAAGTCCAATTGTCCAGGCAATTTTAGACTATCGACAAATTGCAAAAATTCAAAATACCTATGTTAAAGGCTTACTTGATTGTATTCAAGATGATGGAAAAATTCATACCCGTTACTTACAGACACTGACTGCTACAGGACGACTTTCTTCAGTTGATCCTAATTTACAAAATATTCCTACTAGAACTGAAGAAGGTAAGCAAATCCGTAAGGCTTTTGTTCCAACAACAAAAGATGGATATATCTTTTCTTGTGACTATTCACAAGTAGAACTTCGTGTACTTGCCCATGTATCAGGCGATCAGCATATGCAAGAGGCGTTTAATTCTGGTTATGATATCCACGCACATACCGCAATGAAGATTTTCCATTTAGATTCACCTGATCAGGTAACTGCACTTCAAAGACGCCACGCAAAAGCAGTTAATTTTGGAATTGTTTACGGGATTTCAGATTACGGTTTATCTAAAAATATTGGTATCACTCGTAAGCAAGCCAAAGAATTTATTGATAATTATTTTGAACAATATCCTCAAATTAAAGATTATATGGATAAAGCCATTAAAGAGGCGCGTGAAAAAGGTTATGCCGAAACGATTATGCATCGTAGAAGATATTTGCCAGATATTCACGCAAAAAACTTTAATGTAAGATCCTTTGCAGAAAGAACTGCAATTAACTCGCCAATTCAAGGCTCCGCTGCAGATATTATTAAGATTGCTATGATTAATATGCAGAAGAAACTAGATGAATTGCATCTGAAGACGAAGATGATCTTACAGGTTCACGATGAATTGATTTTTGATGTCCCTAAAGAAGAATTAGAAACAATCAAAAAAATAGTGCCTGAAGTTATGCAATCAGCTGTTAAGCTTGATGTTCCTTTAGTTGCAGATTCAAACTGGGGTCACAATTGGTATGATGCAAAATAAGAGGTGATAAGATGCCTGAGATGCCAGAAGTTGAGACTGTGCGCCGAAGCTTGCAGCCACTTATAAAAGGAAAAACAATTAAAAAAGTTGTAGTTTGGTATCCCAATATAATCATGGGAGATAGTGATCAAGTAGCTAAAAGATTAAAAAATAAAAAGATTTTAGGTATTGATCGTTATGGAAAATATTTATTAATCAGACTTAGCGATGATTTGACTTTAGTTTCGCACTTGCGAATGGAAGGAAAATATCGTTTAGTCACTCCAGATACCCCAAAACAAAAACACGAACATGTCGAATTCATTTTCGATGATGAAACTGCCTTAAGATACGATGATGTAAGAAAATTTGGTCGGATGCATCTTGTAGAAACTGGGACTGAAAAGCAAACGACCGGTATTAAAAACTTAGGTCCAGAACCAAATAGTAGTGATTTCACACTAGATTATTTTGAAAAAGCGCTTATCAAAAAGAAGAAAAATATCAAAACTAGCTTACTTGATCAAAATATTGTCTGTGGACTAGGGAATATTTATGTGGATGAAGTGCTGTGGCAAAGTAAAATTCATCCCTTGTCGATTGCTTCTAAAATTCCTGCTAAGCAAGTAAACGACCTGTTTAACGCAATTAATTCAACAATAAAAAAGGCTACTGAATTACATGGAACGACTATTCATACTTTTTTAGATGCCGATGGGAGTATGGGTGGTTTTCAAGACTTTTTGAAGGTTTATGGACACGCAGGAGAGCAGTGTCTCAATTGTGGTACTACTTTAGAAAAAATAAAGGTAAATGGTCGAGGAACAACATTTTGTCCTCGCTGTCAGGTTGAATACAAATGACATATTTTTTAGGATTAACTGGTGGAATTGCCACAGGAAAAACTACAGCTGACAGTTTTTTTAAAAAAGGCAAAATACCGGTTATTGATGCAGATCAAGTTGCTCACGAATTAATGAATAAGGGAAAGCAAAGCTATCAAGCTATCGTTGTTCATTTTGGGAGACAAATTTTAGACCAAGACGGCAGTATTGATCGTAAAAAGCTTGCAGAGATAGTCTTTAATGATAAAACTATGCTAAAAGAATTGAATCAAATTACTCATCCGATCATTCGAAATGAGATCTTGATGCAGATGCATAATTATGAACTAAAAAAAGTTCCATTAGTCATTTTGGATGTACCCTTATTATTTGAGGCGCATTATGAAGATTTATGTAATAGCGTAGTAGTTATTTCTTCGTCACCTCAATTACAACTAGCTCGTCTACAAATAAGAAATAATTTGAATAAAGAGCAAGCAATTAGTAGAATAAATAGTCAAATGAGTTTACAAGAAAAAGAAAAACTTGCTGACTTTGTTGTTTTGAATAATGGCAGTGTTTCTGAATTGGAAGATAAATTAAACAATATTCTTGTAAAGATAGGAATTAGATCCTCAGCAAGGTGATTTCACCTATGATTGAGAAGGGATGTGTATAAATATGGAATGCCCAAATTGTCATCAAAATTCTTCAAGAGTAATCGATTCACGTCCAAGCGATGAAAATCGAGCAATTAGAAGAAGACGTGAATGTGAAAACTGCGGTTTTCGCTTTACTACTTTTGAAAGAATTGAACAAGCACCATTATTGGTAATTAAAAATGATGGAACCCGCGAGGCTTTTAACCGCGATAAAATTTTGCACGGCGTAATTATGGCTGCTCAAAAGCGCCCAATTACTAGTGATCAATTAGATTCACTTGTTGATCATGTTGATAACGCAATTCGCAAGCAAGGTGTTTCAGAGATATCTTCTAAAGAAATTGGCGAATTAGTTATGAATGAATTAGCCAATTTAGATGATGTTGCGTATATACGTTTTGCAAGTATTTATCGTCAATTTAAAGATGTCTCCGGTTTTATGGAAGCAATGGAAGATATGATGAATAAACATGGTAAGGAGAATTAGCTTGAATGTATGCAAGCACTAATCCTAAACAGCCTTTTTATGTTGCAAATAAGATTGAATTAACTAATAGTGACCAACAAGTATTAACTAAGCTTTTTCAGCCCTTGGTTGGAATTGTAGCAACTGGTTTATATACAACTTTAATTAGTGAATTTGATTCTGTTCCAATTGCTGGTGACTATAAGACTTTATATCAATTACAAGATCAAACTAATACTAATCTCAAAAATATTTTTTCAAGTATTCATCAATTAGAAGCAGTTGGTCTACTTAAGACATATCTTGGCCAGAACCCGATTTTAGGGGATGTTTTGATTTTTAAATTATTGAAAGTACCTTCAGCTGGGCAATTCTTTAATACGTTTTTACTGTCGAGTTTACTGCAAGAAAGAGTAGGGATTGTTGCTTTTGAAAGATTAGTAAAAGAATTTAAGAGTCAAGAATTTATCGGTCTAAAAAATGCTGAAGATATCAGTGCAGGCTTTTTTGATATTTATCATCTTAATGCGTCTGTAGCTATTACACCGCCAGCAAGTGTCCGCGCCGCTGGTGCTAGTTTTAAAGATGATAGCGAAGAAAAATTAAGCTTAGGCAAGAATCTTAAAAAGGTTGATTGGGATTTTTTGATCTCATTATTTAATGCCTATCATGTGCCAGAAAGCGAAATAAACAAACATCGCCGTGAAATTATTGAGGTTATGACTTTTTATGACCTGACTGAGCAAGAATTTGTGGATAATACTTTAATTACTTTATCTGCAGGTAATATGTCTTTAGATATGAAAAAGATCACTAATGTCATTACTGAAAACTTTGGGCAAAAACAAAATAAGGCCCAAGTAAATCGCCAATTGACTAAAAATACTAATAAAAAAAGTGCCACCAAAACCATTCAAAATCTATCCAGCACGGATAATGAACTTTTGAAACAAGTCAACGAATATTCAGTAATTGACTATCTTTATTTCTTGAAACGTCAAAAAGGTGGATATGTGACTACTAATGAAAAAAGAGTTGTCTTTCGTCTGCAAAGTCAATATGGGCTTAGCCCACAATTAATTAACTTGTTAGTTCACACTTGTTTAGAGTATGATTCTGTACTTACTGCAACTTTAGCTGATAAGATTGCAAATAACTGGCTTCAAGTAGGTGTTACTACCCCAAGTCAAGCTATTAGCTATATGAATGAACGTAAGAAAAATCGAAATAAACGAAGTTATAATAAACCTCCAAAACGTGTTAAAAAGACTATTAACTGGACTAATTACCAAGATAAAAATAATAATTCTAATGTAAAGATGTCTGATGATGAATTGAACCAGATATTCAAAGATTTTGGAAAACAAAATTAGAAAGCAGTAGATCATGCAACCAATCTCTGATGTAATTTCAAAAATAATTAAAGATCGCAATTTAGATAAAAATTCAGATAGTCTAACTGAGCAAGCTTTGAACAATTCCCAAGTTAGAGACTTTTTAAATAAAAATCGTGATAAGCTTAATAAGACAATGATTGCAGCATCTCTTCCTAATATTTTTACCTATGTTGATCAAATCACACATCCTAATTCGGTGATGGCTGGATATAAGCCGCAATTGTTTATTAATGGCAATGTAATTGACATTCGCTTTTCAGCTACGGAACAAAAAGTTAAAGAAACTGAACTTGCTAAGCGTCAAAAAAGAATCGAATTAATTGATTTACCAAGCAAATTACGCAATGTTGATCTAGTTAGTTTAGATCAAAATGCTCAAAGGCGTGAAGCGTTAGTAGAGGTCGCTAATTTTATTAAGAATTTTAAGCAAAACCACCACGCAAAAGGACTTTATTTGGAAGGCGACTTTGGTGTGGGGAAAACTTATATTTTAGCAGCCTTAGCAAATGCTGTTGCTAGCCAAGGTAGCAAAGTTATCTTTTTGCATGTACCAAGCTTTATTGCGGGCTTGAGCAGCCATTTTCAAGATAATAGTTTGAATGAAGAGATTGATCGGATTGCATCGGCTCCGGTTTTGATTTTTGATGATATTGGTGCTGAAACTTTAAGCGAGTGGTCGCGTGATGACGTGTTAGGGGTAATTTTACAAAAGAGAATGGATAATGATTTGCCAACTTTCTTTAGTTCTAACATGGATATGAATGCTTTAGAGCAGCATTTGGCTGAAACAAAAAATAGCCTTGATGAGGTTAAGGCTAAAAGATTGATGCAAAGAATCCGTTATCTAAGTCGAGAAGTTTTTGTTGGCGGTGAAAATCGACGCTTTTAAATTTTTACAAAAAGTACTTGAATCTGATTTTTTAGCTAGTATAATGAAAATCAATGAAAGACATGACAACTTTAAATCAGAGACAAGAGCCTAGTTCTGGAAGCTCTTGAATAAAAGTTGCCCCAATTTCATCAAGCCCATTATTAATAATTTGGTTAGGAACCATTAACGACCTGTAGAGGAGTTGACAATTTTGTTAACTCGAATTTTGGGTGGAACCACGTAATTAACGTCCCAGCACTATTGAGTGCTGGGATTTTTTATTTGGAGGTAAAAATATGAGTTTTGCTGTAACTTTGCCAGACGGTTCAAAGAAAGAATTTGAAAAAGAAGTTTCTGTTAAGGAATTAGCTTCATCAATTGCTACTTCTTTGGCAAAAAAGGCTGTAGGAGCCAAGATCAATGGAGCACTTAAGCCATTAGATTATAAAATTGATAGCGACGTTGAAGCAGCTATCGTAACTGATGAAGATGAAGAAGGTTTAGATATTTTACGTGCTTCAACTGCATTCTTGCTTGAAGCAGTTATTAAGCGTGAATATCCAGAAATGCACTTTGGTATGCATGAAGCAGACGAAGGCGGCTTCTTCGTAGATACTGATAAAGAAGATCAAATTAAGGTTAATGAATTACCTGCTCTTGAAAAAGCTATGGAAAAAGCTATCAAGAATGGTGAAAAGATTGAATACGCCAAGATGAGTCGCGGTGAACTTGAAGATATCTTTAAAGACGACCCATACAAGATGGAATTGCTTAAAAAAGAAGACAGCGATGTTGCAGTATTTAAGTTAGGTGACTTCGTAGACTTCGGCTTTGATGCATTACTTCCTAATACTGGTAAGATTAAGAACTTCAAGTTATTGTCAGTTGCTGGTGCTTACTGGCTTGGTAAATCTTCAAACCCAATGCTTCAAAGAATTTTTGGTACTGCATTCTTTAAGAAGGCTGCTTTAGACGAGGACTTGAAGCGTCGTGCTGAAATCAAAGAAAGAGACCACAGAACTATTGGTAGAGATTTAGACTTGTTCTTTGTTGATCCTAAAGTCGGCGCAGGTCTTCCTTACTGGATGCCAAAGGGTGCAACTATTCGTCGTGTTGTAGAACGCTACATTATTGACCGTGAAGTTGCTGATGGTTATGAACATGTTTATACTCCAGTTTTGATGAACTTAGATGCTTACAAGACATCTGGTCACTGGGCACACTACCGTGATGACATGTTCCCACCAATGGACATGGGTGACGGCGAAATGCTTGAACTTCGTCCAATGAACTGTCCTTCACATATTCAAATTTATAAGCACCACATCCGTTCATACCGTGATTTACCACTTCGTGTCGCTGAACTTGGTATGATGCACAGATATGAAAAATCAGGTGCTTTGTCAGGTCTTCAACGTGTTCGTGAAATGACTTTGAACGACGGACACACTTTCGTAGCTTTAGACCAAGTTCAAACTGAATTTGCTAAGATCTTGAAGTTAATCATGGACGTTTACAAGGACTTCGACATTACTGATTACTACTTCAGACTTTCATACCGTGATCCAAAGAACACTGACAAGTACTTTGCAAACGATGAAATGTGGGAAAGAAGTCAAAAGATGCTTAAAGGTGCTATGGATGACCTTGGCCTTGACTATGTTGAAGCTGAAGGTGAAGCAGCATTCTACGGTCCTAAGCTTGATATTCAAACTAAGACTGCTTTGGGTAATGACGAAACTATGTCAACTATTCAACTTGACTTCATGCTTCCAGAAAGATTTGGTTTGACTTACGTAGGTCAAGATGGTGAAGAACACCGTCCAGTTATGATTCACCGTGGTATTGTTGGTACTATGGAAAGATTCATTGCTTACTTAACTGAAATCTACAAGGGTGCATTCCCAACTTGGCTTGCTCCAGTCCAAGCTGAAATTATCCCAGTTAATAATGAAGCTCACGGCGAATATGCTGAAAAAGTTCGTCAAGAACTTGCTAAGCGCGGCTTTAGAGCAGAAGTTGATAATAGAAACGAAAAACTTGGCTACAAGATTCGTGAATCACAAACTCAAAAAGTTCCATATACTTTAGTTTTAGGTGATGATGAAATGAACGCTAATGGTGTAAATGTTCGTCGTTATGGAACTGAAGAACAAATTTCTAAGAGTTTAGATGACTTCATTGCTGAGATTGATGCTGATGTTAAGTCATACTCAAGAGAAAATTAATTAAACAACAAAATAAAAGTGAGGAAAATTCAATTTGAATTTCCTCACTTTTTGTTTACTCTAATTTAAGGTAAATCGTGTCCGGCTGCCATGTAAAGGTCGTACCATTCTTGTCTAGTTAATTCCACATCTGCGCCTTTAGCAGAATCAACGATATGAGCAGGAGTCATTGCACCAATAATGACTTGCGCTTGACCAGGCCAACGTAAAATCCAACTGGCTGCAATAGCATTTTTACCAACATTATATTTGTTAGCTAATTTTTCTAATTCTTCATTTAAAGTTGGAAAGTCAAGGTTGTTGATAAAACTGCCTTCAAACTGTCCATATTGAAATGGTGACCAGGCCTGCAAAGTAATGTGCTTTCTACGTAAAAAGTCTAATAAACCAAAGCCGTGATTTGCAGGAACTGTTTCTGAAACATTAGTGTTAAAGTCTGAATCAATCATACCAGTATGCATAAGACCAAATTGAAGTTGATTAAACATTAAGGGCTGACTGACAACTTCTTGCAGCATTTCAAATTGCTGTGAGTTGAAGTTAGAAACACCAAAGAATCTAACTTTCCCTTCTGCTTGCAAGATATCAAATGCTTCTTTTACACCTTCAAGATCCATTAAGGCATCAGGACGGTGAAGAACTAAAGAATCTAAATAGTCGATATCCATTCTTTCTAAGATGCCATCAACGGCTTCAAGAATATGATCCTTAGTAAATTCGTAGCGACCACCAAACACGCGTGAACCTTCACTTTTAGCAGGATCAACGATTATTCCAACTTTAGATTGAATAAATAAGTCTTCACGTTTGATCTTACTTAATTTTAAAGCTTGACCAAAAACTTTTTCAGATTCACCTTGGCCATAAATGTCAGCTGAATCGATAAAGTTAATCCCATTATCAAAAGCGGCTTCTAAAGCTTGAGCAGCTTCTTGCGGAGTTTTGGCATTCATCCGCATAATACCTAAACCCATTGCTGAGATTTTTAAAGAAGTAATTCCTAAATTTGTTCGTTTCATAAAAAATAACCTTTCTAAATACTTGTAATTGATTTCAATTAAAATCATACGAGCATTTAGAAAGGTTGTGAAGACGGCACAATTATGTGCCTAGGGAACTTTTAAGTAACCTAGTCGGCAAACATTTTGTGTAAGTTGGCTAGTTTTTCTTCTTTTGATTGTTTGGTGTGATCATCAAGCGGGCAAGTAGGGTGTTTAACATCATAGTTAGCTTGGTTGACATAACCCCACGCACACATGACATCTAGGATTGGAAACAAAGTCTTGCCAAAATCAGTAATGCTATATTCCACTTGAACCGGAACAGTAGGGATGATGTTACGCGTGATTATTTTGTCTGCTTCTAGTTCTCGTAATTGAGCTGTCAAAGTCTTTTTAGGTGCATCTTCTAAATAACGCAGAATTTCACTGTAATGTTTAGTTCCGTTTTCTTGCAAATAGTGTAAAATCAGTGGCTTCCACTTACCGCCAATGACATCGAGTGTAACTTGAATTTCGCTTAATACTTCTTTTTTTGCCATTTTATCAGTCCTAAATAAGTCAATGAATTAATTTTTCAATATTGTTAAGCTTATGAAAATAAGATAGAAATTTCAAATAAAGCTAATAAAATGCCATTCACCTAAATTTTCCTACCGTTCGCCAAAAAATACTAGTTTGAAGAGTGTAACTAGGTATACTTATAAATATCAAGAGGTGAGGATATGGAGATAAAATTTAATATCGATGAAAATTTCGAAAAAGAAAAAGTAGAATTTTGGATTAGGAGAATGACCGATAAAGTTAAGCGAGCAGCTAGAGATTTACAAGTGGAGCAGAACTTTATTTGGGGTTATCAAGAAAATGAAGCCTATCGAGTTGAATATAGGCAAATTTATTCAATCCAAGTAGAAAATGAAAAAACCTATATTTGTACTAAAGATAGTAATTATCAATTTAAGGGACGGCTGTATCAAGTAAAAACTAACTTACCAAGCGATTTCATCGAAGCATCACGCAGTGCAATTATTAATTATCACTTTATTGATCACTTAGAAATTATCCGTAATGGGAACATTGACGCAGTGATGAAAAATGGTTTACGCGTGCAAATTGCCAGACGAAAAATTAAGAATCTAAAAGAGAGGTTAGGCTTATGAAAAATTTAGGTAGAAGTATGGTTAGTGGCTTAATTGGTATCGGGATTGGGATGATTTGGTTTGGCGTAGAAGTGCTCTTTTCACTCAATGGTAGAAATATTGCTAGTGCTACAGTTTACGTTTCAAGTCTTATCTTTTGGATTTTTGCTTCGTTTGTAATAGGAATTTTCTTTTATGTTGCCAGCTTTGTTTTTGATAAAGATGATTGGTCGCTGCGTAAACAGATCATCGTTAACTTCTTTGTCTGTTTAATTGCGTGGCTAATCTTCGCGTTTGCTTTAAATGATTTTGTTTTTTCATGGCTACTGTTAACTGAAGTGATTGGTAAATTTCTTTTAATGTATGCAATTGCCTATGGAGCTTATTTGTTGCATCTATTTCATGAAGTTAGAGAAATTAATAATAAGCTCAAAGAAAAGTAAGGGGAGATAAAATTGTTACTCAAAGTGAAAAATTTAAACAAGAGTTTTAATACTGGAAAAAAGAAAATTATGGCTATTGATAATTTATCTTTTGAAATTCCAGAAGGAAAAATTACCGCCTTTTTAGGCTTTAACGGTGCAGGGAAAACGACTAGTTTAAAGGCTATTTTAAATTTGCTTGTCCCAGATAAAGGAGAAATATATTTCGAGGACAAGTTATTAAAAAACGATTTTACGGCATTGTTAGAACAGACAGGAGTAGTACTAGAGAGTGCGCAAAATATGTTTTTGGATTTGACGCCGATGGAAAATTTTGCATATTGGGGAGGCCAACGAGGATTAGACAAATATACGGCACAAAGAAATGGTTTAGAGCTGTTAAGGAAATTCAATCTTTTGTCTAAAAAAGATACCGTTATTTTCAAACTGAGTAGGGGGACGCAGCAGATTATCGCTATTTGTTGTGCATTAATTGCTCGACCTAAGTTTTTGATTTTAGACGAACCAACTCTAGGACTAGATATTGAAGCAGTTAAAACTATGGAAAAAATGCTACAAATTTTGGCTAGTGAGAATGTAGCGATTTTATTGACTACGCATGAGTTGTCTTTTGCCCAAAAGATTGCTGATCAGATTTTGTTAATCAAAAAGGGACGCTTAATTTATAGTGGCACTAAGAACGAATGCTTAGCCAAATTTAACCAAGAAAAAATCTTTACGGTTAAATTTTTGCATCCATTATCTGATAAACAAGAAATAGGGTTAAAAACTATCTCAAAAATCGTTTTGCTTACAGATAAGACCTATGAAGTGACTTTATTTGATAAAAAATATCAAGGGCAGTTATTACAGCAATTGGCACAACTTGAATTAGTAGACATTAAAACTAAAAGCAAAAGTCTAAATGAAATAGTTGATTTTTACATGAAAGAGGGAAATAGCTATGACGACACTCAAAGCGGAATTTCAGCGTGAACTGATCATTTATCGGCGCTATTTATTTAGTTCTGTGTCGGATTTAGTTTTAACGATATTAATGTTTATGGGGATTTTTTGGGGTAGTAATTTAATCAGTACTGGCATCATTGGAAGTTCACTTTCAGCTTTAATTGTTGGTTTTACATTGTGGACGACGATTCAAAATACGTGTTCAATGCTGGGCAATGATGTGATTAATAACGCTAAAAGCGGAGTTTTACAGCAATTATACTTAATGCCAATTTCGAGTAAAAGATTATTTTTTAACAAGAGTATTGTAAATGTAATCGTTTCGCTCGTGCAATCTGTTGTTGTTTGCTTGGTATTGATGTATCTTACAGGACAATGGATTCATTTTGCACCAATAATTATTTTGCCCGCATTGCTTTCTTTAGTTACGCTTTTTGGCTTAGGCTATTTAATTACTAGTGTAGTTTTGAAATTTAAACGAGTAGGTAGTTTTTTAGCAATTTGTCAGTACTTTTATTTAGGAGTGCTCTTGACTCAATTTGAAAATGCGCCAGCCTTGGTAAAGAATATTGCTAATCTTTTGCCACTTGTCCCAATGGTAAGTTGGATGCGCATGGCCATTAATGGAATTCACTATAATGCTGTATATTATCTAATTTTTTCAATTGTCAATTCAATAGTTTGGGTAATTGTTGGAATCGTTGTATTCAATAGAGTTGATAAAAATATTAAGCAAAATGGGACATTATCTTTCTTCTAAGTTATCTAAATTAGAAAAGAACTAGTTAAATCTAGCTCTTTTTATTTTCCGCGCAGTTTTATATTAAAACTTAGATTAATTTATATGTTTGTGGGAGTATATGGAAGACTATATGGAGAATGTGATTTTGCCACATAAACGTTGGCAGCAAATTTTTATGTGCAAATGATAATTGCACTGATTGTTACAATTATTGAAATTACGCCCCATGAGATGCAAAACTACAATGCATTTTGTACAATTGGCGATTTTAATTGCTTTGATAGGGCTAAACTTTTTGGTCCAGTTTAAATCAAAAGCAAATAAGGCTTTATCAATTACTGTTCGCTGGCTAAATTTAGTGATTTTTTCTAGTGGTTTTACTAGTATTTGGCTTCAAGTAGGCAATTTCTTGTTGCTCAATTTTAAGCAGCTGGAAGTTGTTTGGATTTTGTTACTCTGGGTAGTATATTTAGTTTTACTTCTTCCATCAGCAGTATTATTTGCTGGGAAAATTAGAAATTGGTTTTTGGCACTTATTGCGGTGAACTTATTAGGCTGTCAGGATGGGCCAGATGCTTCATTGCTGGTAAGTAAAAATTTGCTCTGGATGCATTCCATTACTACCCAAGGTGTAATTGCAGCTTTTGCTTTATTTAATATAGCTTGCCTTTTGCCTAAAGCCTGGGGATATAACTTCAATCCCAATTTAAAGTTCATTAAGAGCCAAGAGTTTCAAAATTCTGTTTTTATAATTTTACTTATCTTTGCAGCAATTGATGTATTTTATAATGCTTTTTCTGACTATAATTCCAATATCTGGAGCCTATTTTTCAAATATAGTGCGAGTTTTGAAGCAAAATATTTTACGATTGCTAGTTTCACCTCCGCACTTGAACCTGCAATCTTAGAAGAAACGATGCGCTATTTATGTATTTTGATTTTACTAGCAGGCTTTAATCGCTTTAAAGAATATCGTGTTCCAATTGCAATTTTCGGCTCAGCTATCTTGTTTGGTTTATCTCATGTTGGAAACATTGGTTGGCATGGTCAAAGTGTCCAAGAAACGATTGCTCAAGTTATCGGTGTAATGGGTAGTGGATTTTTGTGGGCTGTTCTTTATCTTTATAGCGGAAAATATGGTTACCGATGATTTTTTACTTTTTAATGGATTATTTTGGGAATCTTCAAAGTGGTTGGTCTTCAGGGTGGAGCTTTTCTGGCACTGCATCAGATTACTTATTTGAATTTTTGAGTGTTGCGATCCCTTTAGCAGAAGTGATCTGGATGATGTTTGGAAAAAGAAGAATAGTACTAGAAGAAAATGCAGATCGAATTCTTAATTTAAAAGTTAAAAGCCCTAAATACTTGTTGACTCGTAGCTAATAAGCTAGTATAATTCTACTAGTTGAGAACAAGAAGAAGCTCCCGCTTCTCGCCTAAGTTAAACAACCTCTAGGCTGATCGATAATATCTGTTGATTAAAAGCGGGTTCTATCTTTACCCGCTTTTTTCTTGTCCTCGAAATTAACGTGGAGGTGAATACTCATACCAAGAAATATGATCTTAAACGAAGATATCCGTGCACGTGAAGTTCGTTTAATCGGACCTGATGGCCAACAAGTTGGTGTCGTTTCCAAGAATGAAGCTTTACATCAAGCTGCTGATGCAGACATGGATTTGGTCTTGCTTTCTCCTAATGCTAAGCCACCAGTTGCTCGTATTATGGATTACGGTAAGTTCCGCTTCGAACAACAAAAGAAGGCTAAGGAAAACCGCAAGAATCAAAAGGTAATGGCTGTCAAGGAAATTCGTTTAAGTCCAACCATTGAAGGAAATGACTTTGACACTAAGTTAAAGCATGTTCGTAAATTCTTGACTAAAGGCGCTAAAGTGCGAGTTTCAATCCGCTTTAGAGGCCGTGCTATCACTCACAAGGAACTTGGAAAAGAAGTGTTAGAAAAGATGGCCCAAGAAGCTAGTGACTTATCCAATGTAGTTACTAAGCCTAAGATGGAAGGCCGTTCAATGTTTTTAATGCTCGCTCCGTTGAGTGATAAAGATAAAAAGAAAAAGTAGTTAATTGGAGGAATAGATATGCCAAAGCAAAAAACACACCGCGCTTCTGCAAAGCGTTTCAAGAGAACTGCTAACGGTGGTTTAAAGCGTCACCACGCTTACACTGGACACCGTTTCCATGGAAAGACCAAGAAACAACGTCGTCATTTGAGAAAAGCTGCTATGGTTTCAGCAAGTGACTTAAAGCGCATCAAACAGATGCTTTCCCAAATGCGTTAATTTCATAAAGTATTTTTTGAGGAGGAATTTTAGATGCCAAGAACTAAAGGTGGAACCGTAACACGCAAGCGTCGTAAGAAGATAATGAAGTTAGCCAAGGGTTACCGTGGCTCAAAACACTTACAATTTAAAGCAGCAAGTACTCAAGTATTTGTATCACGTAAATATGCATTCCGTGACCGTAAGAAGGTTAAGAGTGAATTCAGAAAATTATGGATTGCACGTATTAACGCTGCTGCAAGACAAAATGGTCTTTCATACTCTAAGTTAATGCACGGTCTTAAAGTTGCCGGTGTTGACATGAACCGTAAGATGTTAGCTGACATTGCTTACAATGATGAAAAGGCATTTGCTGAATTAGCAGAAACTGCTAAGAAAGCTTTAAACTAAGATATTTCTTAAAGAGATTGGGATAGGATTCCTGATCTCTTTTTTCGATCAATTTAATGATTTCTCTTAATTGGCGGATTCTGGTATATTATATATGATAAAAAAGTGGAGAGTTTTTAATGTTGTTTAGACCTCGTTATACAATAAATACAATATATAATCTTGACCCTGAACAATTAAAAAAGATGGGTATTAAGGCGGTTTTTTCTGATTTGGATAATACGCTGCTAGCTTGGAATCAAGCAGAAACTGCGGCCGAAATGGATCAATTAAATAAAAAATTGGCTCAAGCCGGTATAAAATTAGTTGTCATTTCTAATAATAATGCAGAACGTATTGGAAAAGTTCTTAATCCATACCATATTGAATTTATTGCTAAAGCACGTAAGCCGTTGCCAATTGGTATTAACAAGGAATTACGCCTTCTTAATTTAAAGCCGGATCAAGTTTTAATGGTTGGGGACCAATTAATTACCGATATTCAGGCCGGTAATTTAGCTCATGTTAAAACAGTTCTTGTGAAGCCGTTAGTTGGAACAGATAAGTGGAATACAAGAATTAATCGCTTTTTTGAAAAAATAATATACTTCTTTTTGAATTTAAAGAAAAAAGTAGTTTTTGAGGAGAATCTTAAATGAATGATGAAGAATTAAGATGTATCGGTTGTGGTAGTATTTTGCAAGATACTGATCCAAAAAAAGCAGGTTATTTGCCTTCATCTGCTTTAAAAAAGGCTTTAGATGGAGAAAGTGAAGATGTTTATTGCCAGAGATGTTTTCGCTTGCGCCATTATAATGAAATAATGCCCGTATCTGAAAATAATGATGACTTTTTAGCTTTGCTTAATTCAATTGCTGAAAAAAAGGCATTAGTTGTCAATGTCGTTGATCTTTTTGATTTTAGCAATTCATTGATTTCATCATTAAAAAGATTTATTGGTGGTAATGAATATATCTTAGTTGGAAATAAAGTCGATCTTTTTCCTAAAAATTCTAAAGAAACCAAGATCAAAGACTGGATGCGTCAAGAAGCTAATCGTAATGGCTTAAAGCCAGAGAAGATCTTTTTAGTTAGCGCAGCTAAGAAAAAGAATTTAGAAGATTTAATTAACTTTATTGCTAAAAAAGGTAAAAAGAAAGATATCTATTTCGTTGGAACTACCAATGTTGGTAAATCAACTTTGATTAATGCTATTTTGTCTGAACGCAGCGATCTGAAAGACTTAATTACTACTTCTAAGTTTCCAGGAACTACCTTAGACGAAATTAAGATTCCATTAGATAATGGACATTATCTAATCGATACACCAGGTATTTTGAGTAAAAAGCAATTAGCTAGTCATTTATCTGGTAAAGAATTGGAAGTAGTTGAACCTAAAAAGCCATTAAAGCCTGCAACTTATCAATTGCTTCCTGGTCAAACTATTTTTCTAGCTGGCTTAGGGCGTTTTGATTATGTGGATGGACCGTCCGCGGGTTTCACTTTATATGTAGCACGTGATTTATATGTTCACCGCACTAAGACTGAAAATGCCGATCAATTTTATGTAAAACATAAAGACGATTTATTACTGCCACCAAGTGAAGCAGATGATTTGGGACCTTTAAAAGGTCAAACTTTTTCTCCTGACGTCAAAAGCGATATCTTATTTGGTGGGGTAGGATTTATTACAACGCCACCTAATGTTGTAGTTAAAGCTTATACTCCAGATGGAATTGGTTTAGGAATTAGAAGAGCGTTAATATAATGAATAATTGTGTTGTAAAAGAAAAACCTCAAGTTCGCTTCGAGCCAGCTACTAGCTCAGCTATGCAGATCGGTATCATGGGTGGGACCTTTAATCCTGTTCATATGGCACATTTAGTGATGGCAGAACAAGTACGTAAAAAACTGCACTTAGATGAGATTTGGTTTATCCCGACCAATATTCCTCCACATAAAGAATTAGCGGGAAATGTCAGTGCTAAAGATCGCTGTGCAATGCTTGAGCTAGCCACTCACACAAATCCTCATTTTCATGTCAAGTTATTTGAAATAATGCGTGGGGGCGTTTCTTATACAGTCGATACTTTACGGTATTTGAAAAAAAGAGCTCCCAAGAATCATTACTACTTAATCATGGGCAGTGATGAGGTCAATGATTTTGAAAATTGGCATGAACCAGAAACAATTGCCTTACTATCAACTTTAGTGGGGGTTAGAAGACCTAATTATCCACAAAAGCCAAAATATCCGATGATTTGGGTTGATGCTCCTGACTTGGATATTTCATCTTCAATGATCAGACAAAATGTTGCTACAGGCAATTCAATCAGGTATTTAGTTCCTGAAGAAGTTAGATTATATATAGAATCAAGAGGCTTATATGCAGGAGATAACTTTTAAGGAAACTTTTTCTCCATTAACTTCCGATGAGTTAGTGGCCAAAGAAAAAGCAAATATGGATCAAAAAAGATTTGAACACTGTATTGGTGTTAGCCAAACTAGCCGTAAATTAGCACGTTTAAACAACTATGATGAAGAAAAAGCTGCTCTTGCGGGCTTTATTCATGATTATGCCAAACAAATTTCGAATGAGAGATTTATTGAAGCAATAAAAACGCAAGGCTTTGATCAGGATTTATTAAATTATAATCGCGCTATTTGGCATGGCATTGTTGGTACGTATTTTATAAAAAAAGAACTTAAGATTACTGATCCTGAGATTTTAACGGCTATCTGGCGTCATACGACTGCTGATACTGAGATGACAACTCTCGATAAAATTGTCTTTGTAGCTGATTTTATCGAACCTCATCGTGACTTTCCGGGCGTAGATGAAGCTAGAAAAGTTGCTTTTAATAATCTAGATGATGGTGTTGGTTTTGAATTAGCTCATACTTTAGAATTTTTAATTAAAAATCGTCAGAAAATTTATCCCAAGACATTTGATGCATATAATGTTTGGTCAGTAAAAAAATAGAAAGAGGAACAATTTTGACAAGTAAAGAATTATTAGATTTAGCTGTAGAAGCAATTGATGAAAGACATGGAGAAGATACTGAAGCATATGATATGCAAGGAATTAGTATTTTAGCTGATTATTACGTAATCACCACTGCAGGTTCTAATCGTCAGCTACATGCCATTGTAAATTCAATTGTAGATAAAATTCATGAACATGGCGCAAATGACTATCGTATCGAAGGAACTCGTGATTCTAATTGGCTTTTGATTGATTTGGGAGATGTTATTGTTAATGTCTTTACAGAAGATGCGAGAGACTTTTACGGCTTAGAAAAGCTCTGGAATGATGGCAAGAAAGTTGAATTGAATTTAGAACAGGATTAAAGATGAGTGCTGTTGGAATTATTGCAGAGTTTAATCCTTTTCATAGTGGTCACGAGTTTTTACTCAATCAAGCCCGTCTTTTAGCTAAAAATGATCCAATTATTGTTTTAATGTCAGGAAACTATGTGCAACGTGGGCAAATGGCTATTATGGACAAGTGGGATCGTGCACAAGCCGCTTTAAATAGTGGGGCTGATTTAGTATTTGAATTACCATTTTCTTATGCAGTTCAACCCGCTGATATTTTTGCTGAAGGTGGAGTGAGCATTTTATCTAAATTAGGAGTTAAAGATTTGGTCTTTGGTGTAGAAGATGCAAATTTGAACTTAGACTATCTAGCCAAAAAAATTAGTCAAATTCCTAAGAGTAGTTTGCAATTTAGAGATTACACTCAGACCTATGCGACTCAATATAATCAGATGGTTGCTCGTGAAGTAGGACATGAAGTAAATCAACCTAATTTGATGTTAGCTATTTCTTATGCAGTAGCTAATTTAAAAATTAATCATCCGATGGATTTACATCCAATTGAACGTATTGGTAGCGGTCATGATTCACCATTGGTGCGTGATAAAATCGTTTCTTCAGCTACTGGTATAAGAAACTTTATAATTCACCATAAGGCTAATGAATTAATTGAGTTGAAGAATTTTTTGCCAAAAGGTGAGTTAGCTCGACTTATGAATCAGAAAATTTATCCTAATTGGAATCTTTTGTATAAATTTTTGAAGTATAGAATAGAAAGTGCCCACTTAACTGAACTCAAGAGTATTTATCAGATGAGTGAGGGATTAGAGTATAAATTTAAAGAAGAAATTCATGAGGCACAAGATTTCACAGCATTTTTAATGAGAGTTAAGTCTAAAAGATATACTTACGCTCGCTTACGGCGTTTAGCTCTGTATACTTTATTAAATATCACACAAGAAGATATTATTAAGTCTTACGGAGATGTATCAACTCTTTTACTCGGTTATAGTTTACGCGGGCGCACTTATCTCAAAGAAAATCGTAAAGATTTTGAAATCCCAATTATCTCTAAAGTAGATAAACGGAGTGCAAAGTCGGGAACATTGGCCTTGCAAGTCAAAACAGATCGTTTATATGAAGAAGTTATCGGAAAAGACCAAAACTTTGGTCGTAGACCAATAGAGGTGAAATAACATGCTAGAATACTCATTTACGCAAATTAAAAATTCCAATAATCCCTTAACTGAAGTGGATCAAAGTGTTGAATTAAGTCATGATTTTTTTGAAAGAAGTAAAGAGCTGTTAATATCAGCCGATGACGTTCATGTCAAAGGACAATTCTTTTATGATGAACCATTTGTCACAGGTAATTTTACTGTAAATGCTAACGTGGTAGTCCCTTCTACACGAAGCTTAAAGCCAGTAAGTTTGCATCAAGAATTTAATTTTACTGAGAATTATAGTGAAACAAAACCCACTCAAGAGCAACTTGATGAAGAAGATACAATAATTACGATTAAAGATGATGTGATCGATTTGCAGACAGCGATTGAAGATAATTTGCTGTTAAGCTTACCTAGTGTTGTGTTGACAAAAGAAGAAAAAGAAGACGACATTTATCCTGAAGGTGATGGTTGGAAAGTTATTTCTGAACAAAAGCACCAAGAAAGTGAAAAAAATAAGGTTAATCCAGCTTTTGCTAAATTGAAAAATCTTTTTGACGATGAAAATAGCGATAAATAACTTGCATTAGAACTGATTTAAAATTATTATTAAATTATTAATAAAAATAGGCGAGAATATTTTTGGACTATTTTTTACTGAAGCATAGGATAAGGATTGGAAAAAATGAGTAAAATTTTAATTATTGAGGATGAAAAAAACTTAGCTCGTTTTGTAGAGCTTGAATTACAACACGAGAAATATCAAACAACAGTTGAATCAAATGGGCGTAAGGGACTAGATTTGGCTTTGAGTCAAGATTTTGATGCAATCTTACTTGATTTAATGCTTCCAGACCTAAATGGATTAGAAATCGCTCGCAGAGTTCGTCAAGAAAAGACAACTCCAATTATTATGATGACAGCCCGTGACTCCGTTATTGACCGTGTATCAGGACTTGATCATGGTGCAGATGACTATATTGTTAAACCATTTGCTATCGAAGAATTATTGGCTCGTTTACGTGCGGTTTTGCGCCGTGTTCAAATTGAAAAACGTGCTTTGGGTGAAACAATGGGAGTTCAAAAAGTCGTTCATTTCAACGATTTGACTATTGAAACTGCAAATAGGATTGTTCATCGTGGAAATAAGACCGTTGATTTAACAAAACGCGAATACAATTTGTTAATGACATTAATTGAAAACAAGAACAATGTGGTTACTCGTGAACAATTGCTTAACAAGATTTGGGGACCAGATTCTAAAATTGAAACTAATGTTGTTGAAGTTTATGTAAGATACTTACGTAATAAGATCGACGTTCCAGGTCAACCATCTTATATTAAGACTGTTCGTGGAACTGGTTATATGGTAAGAACCAATGAAAATGATGAACAACGTCAAGAAGAAAACTGATAATAAATTAAAAGAGACCTTTAAACATTCTCTATCTTTCAAGTTAGTTGGATTGGTAGCGACGATTATTACGGTCTCTTTTATCATATTTTCCATTGCTATTTATTCTTTAGTGCGTCAGCAATTGATTGAACAAGAAGAAAATGTCACTCAATCAGTTTCCGTGACATTTGCAAATCGGCTTATTGATATTCCCCATACTTTGCAAATTTCTAATGTTGTACCAAGTTTATCACCAAATACACGCAGGATATTAGAAGGAAAAGCGCCAATTGCAGCTAATGAGAAGAATAATATCTTCAGTGATGATATTTTGGCAACTTTAGCCAGTCGAGATACAACGGTTTTGATTTATAATCCAGCTGGAGAAATTGTTTTTTCAAATGGAACTTTGCCTAAAGATGCAGATATGCCAAATTACGATTCAAGGCATGTGTTAAGTCTGCAAAATATTGATGGCAAATTGCATCTGCAAGATTATAACAAGATTTATTCAAGTAAAACTGGCAAATTAACCGGATACCTAGTTGTTGACAATCAATTGACGAAAACTAATGCAATTTTAAGGCGTTTACGCAATTGGATGTTCTTCTTATCTGTGGTGGCAATTTTAATCTTTATTATTTTGTCCTACTTAATGATTAATAGTATTGTTAAGCCAATTAAACGAATGTCTAAAATCTCGAGGGCTGTTAATGATGATCCTAATAGTCAAGAAAGAATGCCTAAGTTAAAGCGTGAAGATGAGTTAGGAGAGTTAGCGAACAACTTTAATCAAATGCTTGATCGAATGCAAGCCTATATTCAGCAGCAAAAGCAATTCGTTGGCGATGTGTCTCATGAATTAAGAACACCAGTGGCTGTGATTCAAGGACATTTAAACTTGCTTGAACGATGGGGTAAAGATGATCCTGAGGTACTTGAAGAATCAATCAAAGCTTCCTTACAAGAAACTAACCGGATGAAACATTTAATTCAAGAAATGCTGGATTTAACTCGTGCAGAGCAAATTGACATTCAATATCCAGATGAAGTTAGTGACGTTAACGAAGTTCTGACTCGAACTGTGAATGATATGCGAATGATTCATCAAGATTTTAAGATTACTTATAATGATGCCCTAACTCCAAATACGATGATTAAGATGTATCATAATCACTTAGAGCAAATCTTGATTATTTTAATGGATAATGCCATTAAATATTCAACCGATCGCAAGGAAATCATTGTTGACGCATCTACTGAAGAAGATAAAGTTGAGATTACTGTTCAAGACTTTGGTGAAGGAATTGCGCCGCAAGAACAAGCCAAGATCTTTAATAGGTTTTATCGTGTAGATAAAGCTAGAACCCGAGAAAAAGGTGGTAACGGTTTAGGTTTATCAATCGCTCAAAAGTTGGTTGAAAGCTATAATGGAGAAATTAGTGTAACTTCTCAACTAGGATCTGGCAGTAAATTTAAAGTGGAATTTCCACTGCTGTCTCAAGGAAAAAAGGGTTAAATAAAAATGACTAAGTTTAAATAGCTTAGTCATTTTTTGTACTCAATGTTATTTCTTTTTACGCTGTTGTTTGCCTGCATTACGAGCTCTTAAGTCTTTATGAAGCTTTTGTTTTGCCTGATTTTTAGCTGGTGAAGAGCTATTGGAAGAAGTTGAACCAATAATTTCATCGATTGATTCTTGAGTTACGACAGTCTTTAATGGCTTGTCTTTTAATTCAAGAGCAACTTCTTTTTTAACTTTAGGCATCAAAATAAATGTGGTGATTAATTGTTGAATCACAATCACAATTCCTCCAGCCAAGAAGTAAAGAGCTAACGCTCCAGAAGAGGAAATTGAAATAAAGAAGGTCATTGCAGGACTCAAAATTAAGGTCATTTGCATTGCCTTTTTTTGTTGTTCAGGAATACCTATCATTGAGAGATAGCCTTGAATTACATAAAGTGCTGTGGCAATTACAGTCAATACAATTGAACGCTGACTCAATGAAATTCCAAAGAAACTTGCTTTTGCTAATTGATTTGAGTAAGCAACAGCTTGATAAATTCCCATCATGATTGGTAGTTGAATAACTAATGGTAAACATCCCATTCCACCCATCATGGACATATTATTTTCTTTGTAAATCTTCATTTGAAGCTGGCTTAACTGCATTTGTTGTGGTTGAGTTAAGTTTTTGTTCTTCATTGCATTTTGAA
The DNA here is from genome assembly GCF_947367085.1 of uncultured Lactobacillus sp. GTDB lineage: Bacteria > Bacillota > Bacilli > Lactobacillales > Lactobacillaceae > Lactobacillus. The sequence continues at coordinate 28,747 of NZ_CANBCP010000019.1, forward strand.
TTAATTGCATTTGTGGTTGCAATTTTTGTGTTTTTTCTTGCTGTTTAGTCATTTTATATGAAGAATTTAATCTCAGCGGCATAACAATGAATTGCACAACTAATGTAATTAAAGCAATAGCCCAGCCAGCACCGTTGCTACCGCCGATTTTAGCTTCTACAAATAACATAATGTTTTGAAGTGGCCGACCAAAAACATTGTAAATCCAGGCATATGGACCAGCACTCGGAGCAGCTAACGCTCCATGCTCTGTCTTTGTTGCACAGGCAGTCATAAAGATTGCAACGAATGCTAACAAAGCAAAGACCTTAAAATATTTATTTTTAAATTTCATTCATGTAACCTTTCTTCTTTGTACTGCTATCAAGTTTACTAGGAAATAGTAATTCTATCAACCGACTACATTAAATGAATGAAATAATTTTTGATCGGGTAAATCTTTGACCTCGATATGATCAACTCGACCCGCCGGAGTTGGTGATGCTTTTACTTTACTTAAAAATTGCGCTAATTTTAAGGCATCTCCTTGGGCTATAATTGTCACACTGCCATCCATATTATTTTTAACAGTACCTTTAATCCCCAATTCATTAGCTAGCATTTGTGTTGTCCACCGAAAGCCCACACCTTGAACAAGGCCTGTTACAGTAATTTCTTTTGTTTCCATAGTAAGTTTTTCCTTTTAACTAAAATCCATTATTATAAATTTTAACATGTTAATTTGTCTCTAGTTAATTTAAAATATAAACTACAAGAGGAGAAAATTATGTTAGAAATTAATTCTGTAAATAATCCAAAAATAAAAGAGATCAGAAAACTACAGCAAAAGAAATATCGTAAACAAGAAAATAAATATATTATTGAAGGTTTTCATTTGGTTCAAGAAGCTTTAATGAATCATATTCAATACGACTTTATCTTAGCAAGTCAAAAGGCTCTAAATAAAATTGAAGATGAGTTTGAAGTTGATTCGAAAAAGGTAATTGTTATCAATGATGTAATTTGTGGTCATTTATCTTCCACCAAAACTAGTCAAGAAATTTTTATGGTCTTACCGATTAACCAACCTAAGCATTATTCTTTTGATTATGGTAAGTGGGTAGTTTTGGACAATTTAACTGATCCGGGAAATGTCGGCACGATTATTAGAACTGCAGATGCTGCGGGATTTGATGGAGTTATTTTATCAAAAGAAAGTGTTGATTTATATAATCCAAAAGTTCAACGCAGTATGCAAGGTAGCCAATTTCATATTCAAATTATCCAAATGCCTATCTTAACTGCTTTGAGTAATATGCAACAAAATGGATTACCAATTTATGTAAGTTTATTAGATAAAAATGCTAAGCAGTTGAATAATTGTCCACTTGTACCACAGCTTGCATTAGTAATTGGCAACGAAGCTCATGGTGTAAGTGAGCAAGTAATCAAATTAGCTGATAAAAAAATTTATATTCCAATTAAGGGTAAAGCAGAATCTTTGAATGCTGCAGTAGCGGCAGGAATTATGATTTATCATTTTTCTTAATTATTAGTATTAGACTTGTTTTTAGTAAGTGGTTTTTTTATAATAAGGTAAATGTTGGTTGTTTTTGCAACTCAGAGAAAGCTATTTTAAGGAGGAACTTGTTATGTCTGAAGCTCTAACTAAAGATGATAAATCAGGTTGTCCAAAACCTGAGGATTATTCACTGTGTGATCATTTTATTAGCGCCTTTGATATTATAGGAAAAAAATGGAATGGGTTAATTATTTCATCCTTATGTGATACAAATGCAATGCGTTTTAAGGATTTGGCTCGTTGTATTAGTAAGTGTTCTGATCGTGTGTTAGTTGAGAGATTAAAGGAATTAGAGAAACAAGATATTGTTAAGCGTAATGTGGATTCTAAAACCAAGATAATTTCTTATACTCTTACTAAAAAAGGTGCAGAATTGCAGCCTGTCTTTGATCAAGTTCATGATTGGGCAGATAAGTGGGCTTAGGCAACTTGCAAGATCGTTTAAAATGCATTAAGATACTAACATAAACTTTAAATGCGACAATCAAGATTAGTAGTATTCGGATCTTTCATAGAGAGAGTTAGGGTGGTGTAATAACTCAAAGATCGAATATGAATTTCATCTTGGGAGCAGAATCTAATCAATTCCGGTATTTCACCGTTAAAAGAAAAGAGTGTGAACACGCACTTTTGTATTAGTTTGTGTTCAAACTAGGGTGGTACCGCGAAGCTTCGTCCCT
>NZ_CANBCP010000020.1 GCF_947367085.1 uncultured Lactobacillus sp.
GTATTAAAATTGAAGAACTACGAATTTTTTAATAGAAAAACAATTGTGCTTTACTTGGATTTATAATACAATTTGTGTTGAGCATTTATACATAGATCTATATGTAGTAGTGAGAGATTAATGAGTACTGAAAATTTTATCGAAATCAAAAATTTAGAAAAAACCTATGACAATGGTTACCAAGCTATTAAATCCGTAAGTTTTTCCGTTAAAAAGGGAGATTTAGTTTGTCTTTTAGGCCCAAGTGGTTGTGGTAAGACCACTACTTTGAATATGATTGCGGGCCTTTTGAATCCAACAGGCGGTGACATTATCGTGGATGGGAAATCTATGCTTAATGTTGAGCCTAAGGATCGAAATATTGGTTATGTTTTCCAAAACTATGCTTTATATCCACATATGACAGTTTTACAAAATGTCATGTTCCCAATGACTGTTGGCAAGGATAAAAAGCCAAAGGCAGAAGCTGAAAAAATTGCTCATCGTTTTATGAAACTAACTCATATTGAAGAACTAGCAAATGAAAAGCCTGGCAACTTATCTGGTGGTCAGCAGCAGCGTGTTTCTATTGCCCGTGCTTTAGTGCAAGAGCCTCAAATTTTATTAATGGATGAACCATTGAGTAATCTTGATGCACGTTTACGTTTGAAGATTAGAGAAGAAATTAGAGCTTTGGTTAAAGAAGTGGGCATTACTACCTTATTTGTTACTCACGATCAAGAAGAAGCTTTATCAATCGGGGATAAGATTATCTTATTCCACCAAGGAATTATTCAACAAGATGATGAAGGTCAAAAGCTATATCTTGAACCTAAGAATCAATTTGTTGCTAACTTCATCGGAAATCCTGTGATCGATAATTTCAAAGTTCAAGTAAAAGGAGATAAAATTTCTGCTCCTGGTCTTGAATTAAGTAAGTCAGATTTTGATTCAAGTCGCTTTAAGAAAGAATTAACTGATGGGGAATATACTTTGAGCATCCGCCCAGAAAATATTACTCCTGATGAGAGTGGGCAAATTGAAGCCGTTATTGATGATGTTGAGTTAATTGGGCGCGAAAGAGTTTTGAAATTTAGCTTTAATGACGTAGCTGAGCGTTCCTTAGTTAACTTAGAAAAAGAAATTAATGCAGGTGATAAGGCCAAGTTCAAGATGAACTTAGAACGTGCCTTTATCTTCGATGAAAATGGGGAGCGCGTTTACTAATGAAGCAAAATCAAAAAAAGGCCTGGCTATTTTTAGCACCAGCTTTAATTTGTGTGACTGTATTTAGTATTTGGCCAATTATCCGTGCATTTATCATGAGTTTTCAAGGCGGTCCATTAATTAACATGCAATTTAATGGATTTGCCAACTATGTCTATATTTTCAAAGATCCAGATTTTTGGCATGCTATTTTGAACACAGCAATTTATGCATTCTTAGCAGTACCAATTGGTTTGATCATTTCAATTGCTTTGGCATGGTGGGTATTTTCTAAAATTAAACATCAAGCCTTCTTTAAAACAATGTTCTTTATGCCCTATGTAACTAGTACGATCGCTATTGGTATTGTCTTTCGTTACATCTTAAATGGTAAATATGGAATGTTAGACTTTTGCTTGCGTGCAATGCACTTGCCAGCACCTGACTGGTTAGATGATCCAAGTATGAGTATTATTTCTTTGATCATTTTTGGGGTGTGGGCTTCTTTGGCTTTCAATATAGTAATCCTGATGGGAGCATTGAGAAATATTGACCCTAACTACTATGTGCTTGCAGATATGTATGGTGCAAGTGGTCGTGAGAAGTTTTGGCGAATTACGATGCCTCAACTAGTGCCAACTTTAGCATTCTTGTTAACAGTTAACTTAATCGGAGCATTCAAGATTTATACACAAGTTTATGCTTTATTTAATGGTGTCGCGGGTCAAGCTAACTCGGCAATGACTGCAGTGTTCTACATCTATAATAAATTCCAAGTTGTTGGCACTCCCGGTGTTGCGATGGCTGCAACTGTAGTATTATTCTTGTTTATCTTGTTTGTAACTTACCTACAAAGAAAATTAATGAAGAAAGTGAATAGTTAAGATGGAACATAAAAAGTCTAAATTTAGATGGGGTATGATCTTTATTTACCTCTTCATTGCAATTTTTGCGATTATTACAGTCTTCCCGTTTATTTATATGATTCTGGGTGGATTAATGTCTTATGAAGAAACGACAACAATTCCGCCAACTTTAATTCCTTCTCATTGGCACTTTGATAACTATGCCAAAGTCTTTGCCCAAGCTCCATTTGCAAGATATTTCTTTAACACCTTTATTACAGCAGCTACTACTACTGTAGTCAGTTTGTTTACTTCAATTTTAGGTGCTTTTGCGATGGTTAACTTGAAGTTCAAGGGAAAAGGTTTTATCCAATTAATCTTTTTATCCTTATTAATGGTTCCCGGTGAAGCAATTATCTTTACTAATTACACTACCATTATGAGCATGAACTTGCTTAACACTTACTTAGGTTTGGTTTTGCCATTTTTAGTATCAATTTTCTACATGTACTATCTACAAAGCTATTTTACAGCTATTTCTCCAACGCTTTATAAGGCGGCTATGATTGATGGTGCTAGTGATTGGGAATATATCTGGCGTATTTTGGTGCCAATGTCTAAAGGTGGTTTAATTACTGTTGCACTTTTGAGCTTTATTTCAGGCTGGAATGCATTCTTATGGCCATTACTTGTTACAAATGAAGACAATATGCGTTTGCTTAACAATGGATTAGCAGCCTTTGCCACTGATGCTGGTGCTCAGACTCAGCTTCAACTTGCGGCAGCTACTTTAACTGTTGTGCCTGTTTTGATTATTTACTTTATCTTTAGAAAACAAATTATTCGCGGGGTTGTACGTAATGAGCTCAAAGCCTAAAACTACAGTAACTTTTTATAATGGCTTAACCACAATTGGTGGACCAATGATTGAAGTAGCCTATGATAAGTCGCATGTGCTTTTTGATTTGGGCGAGGTTTATCGTCCCGAATTAGGACTTTCAACGGAAGATGAAGATTTTGAAACGCTTCTTAAATATCAGCTAATCGGGGATGTACCTAATTTTTATGATCCGCTTTTAACTGGTAAACAAATCGATACCAAGCGCTGGCAGCACAGTGCAGCCTATATTTCACATCTTCATTTAGACCATAGTAAGGCTCTAAATTTATTAGCACCTGAAATTCCACTTTATGCAGGTCCTATTACTGCTCATTTGTTGCCAGTATTAAATCAAAATGGTGACTTCTTGCTTCCCGCAGCAAATAAGCCTAAAAATTATACAAGACCAATTATTGCAGCTGAATTGAATAAACCAATTCAAGTTGGTGACATTACTTTAACCATTGTGCCAAGTGATCACGATGCTTATGGCGCTACTGGATTAATTATAAAAACTCCTGACAAGATGATTGTTCACACCGGAGATATTCGTTTACATGGTTATCATCCCGATTGGGTGCATAACTTTATGAAAGCAGGACGTGGATGTGATATGTTAATAATCGAAGGAACGGGAGTATCTTGGCCAGAGCGAGCAAATGAGGAAAACAGTGAAGAATTTACTGGACAAAAAGATGAAAATCAGCTAACTCAAAAAATTGTGCAATACCAAAAGGATAATCCTAAGCGTCAATTGACTTTTAACACTTATCCGACTAACGTTGAGCGAATTTTGCGAATCATTTCAGACTCACCGAGAAAAGTTGTTTTACATGCTAAGAGAGCTGAGCTTTTGAAAAAAGCATTAAAACAAGACGTTGCTTATTATTACCTACCAGAAGATGAAAAAATTGATGCGCTCGATTCGCACTTAGAAGTAAGTTACTCTGAGCTTTTAGCAGACGATCATCAATATTTCTGGCAAGTAGTGGGGCATTATGATCAACTCCAAAAAGGAGGATTATATATCCACAGTAATGCCGAACCACTGGGTGATTTTGATCCAGCTTATCGACCATTTATCGAAAATATCGAAAAACGTGGTATTGAGCTAGTCAACTTGCGCTGCAGTGGACATGCCGATATTCCTGAATTAAAGGAAATTATCGCAGGGTTTGAGCCAAAAATATTGGCTCCGGTGCACACATTGCATCCAGAATTGGAAGAAAACCCATTTGGTGAACGGATTTTACCTAAGCGTGGCGAAACTATCACTCTTAGTTAAAATTAAATATTGTATTAGTTGTGTTTTTGTTTTTTATGGGAGGACCATATGAAGTTCAGTAAAAAGTTGACTGCAATTGCAGTAGCAGCTTTAGCAATGTTAGGTACAGCAGCTTGCTCTAACAATGGTGGATCTAATAGCGACAGTAACGCTAAGATTCCTACTAAGATTTCTAAGAAGACAACAGTTGTCTTCTGGCACGCTATGACAGGTGCTCAAGAAAAGACTTTGAAGAGCTTGACTAGCGACTTTGAAAAAAAGAATCCTAACATTACGATTAAGCTTGAAAACCAAGGTAAGTATCCAGATTTACAAGCTAAGATTAATTCTACTTTGCAATCACCTAATAACTTACCTACTATTACTCAAGCTTACCCAGGTTGGTTATTAGATGCAGCTAACGCTAAGCGTTTAGTTGACATGACCCCTTACATTAATAATTCAAAGATTGGCTGGGGCAGTGCAAAGAAGAGTGATATCCGTGAAGAATTATTAAAGGGTGCACAAATTAAGGGTACCCAATATGGTATTCCATTTAATAAGTCTGTTGAAATGTTAACTTACAACAAGGACTTATTAGACAAATATGGTGTTAAAGTACCAACTAACATGAAAGAATTGAAGTCAGCCGCTCAAACTATTTACAAGAAGAGTAACGGTAAAGTTGTTGGTGCTGGATTTGACTCACTTTCAAACTACTATGTTTTAGGTATGAAGGATCGTGGAGTAAACTTCTCTAAGAATATTAACTTCACTGGTTCTGATTCAAAGGCTGTAATTAATTACTACGCAGATGGTATTAAGAAGGGCTACTTTGAAACTGCAGGTTCAGCAGGTTACTTGTCAGGTGATTTTTCTAACCAAAAGATCGCTATGTTTGTAGGAACTTCTGCTGGTGAAGGATTCGTTAAGATGGGTGTTGGTAACAAGTTCCAATACGGTGTAGCACCTCGTCCATCTAAGTACAACATGCAACAAGGTACTGATATCTACATGTTTAACAAGGGTACCGCTGATCAAAAAGCAGCTGCCTTCATGTTCATTAAGTATTTGTTAGGTAAACAACAACAATTAACTTGGGCTAACAAGACTGGTTACATCCCTGTAACTAACTCAGTAATTAACTCAAGTGAATACAAGGACTCAACTAAGACTAAGGTTCCAGCACAATTGAACAAGGCTATGGCACACTTATACAGTGTTCCAGTTGTTAAGAACAGTAACGCAGCCTACACCCAATTGAACTCAATTATGCAAGGCATCTTTGCTAAGGCTAAGAAGGGTCAAAACTGGAATTCAGCAATTGATGCTGGTAAGACTAAGTTCCAAAGTGCTTGGAATCAATAATTAAAATATAATTGCACTAAAAAAGACGGTCATACGGCCGTCTTTTTGTTTGGGCTGTTATAAAGATAAACAAATCAAAGCAATTAAAGCTGGTAACATTTGAACTAAGAAAATTTTCTTGGTTGCAGTAAAGCCACCAAAGATTGCTACTACAACAATTAAGCCCAAAAGTAATTGCCAGACTTGAATTAAAACAATTCCTTTGAAAACAAAGAAGCAAAGAATTAATAATAACCCAAGTAAGCCATTATAAATTCCTTGATTAGCTAGTGCCGTCTTAGCAGCATCTTGCTCTACAAATTCAAGGTCCATATCAAATGCTTTTGCTTGCACTTCGGGCTTACCAAAGATTTCTAGTAAACAAATTCCGATGTGCTCAATTCCGACAATAAATGTCAACACAATTCCGATATTTCGAATAACTTCCATTTTTTCTCCCTAAAAATTAAACTCTCGTAATCGTTAAATTACTTGCGGCTAACCTTCCAGTAAAGTAGATAGTTTTAGATCCGGTTCCATTTTCAGAACCATTGTAATCAATAGTACTACCAATTTTTTGAAGTTGATCTTCAATATTCCATTCTAACGGAATGTAAAGATTTAGGGAACTAGATTTACAGTCAAATTGAATTGTCGCCGTTGGTGTAGTCAAAAGTGCATCGTCTAAGTGTAAATCAACATCACTATAATGAGTATCTAGATCAATTCTAGTAAATTCGCCAGAAATGTTTCTAGTTGTGTCACTAAAGCGAGAATGAATTGTGATTACGTCCTCATTTTGATCTTCGATAGTCGCAAACGGCGTTGGTTCATCGCCTTGAATCAACCTTTTGACATAATTAAGGTGTGGATGATAAAGCAAAGAAAGGCCGATTCCAGCCAAGATGGCAATTCCTAAGATAGTCCAGTTAGAAACATGTGCCATTCCCATGCCAGCTTTATGCAACATGATAATAAAGGATAAAAATAGCACACTAGAAAATGTTAAGCGCCAGCGAAGACAGAAGATAAAGATTACTAAGAATAAAAAGGTAAGACCTAAGTGATTTGCCCATGGTCCAGTTAAAACATGAAGTGCGTCGACTAAGATTAATATCGCAAGCACTACAAAAATTATGCCCAGTGTAGTAAAAAATTTTTTGAATAAAGAATGCATATAAAATCCCCCGTTACTATAAAAGTTATCCTCATTATCTCATATCTGAAAATTAAATCTTAATAATCTGTTTAATAATGTTGCATTTGCAACAATATTTGGTAAAATAAGAACTAATCTCGTTAATAAAAAGAAAGATTGGAAAATGACGGAAGATATTTTGCATCAGATTGGAAGCATATCGAGAGCGCTCGATTCAATAGCAAATATTGAATTTAAGCAGATTAATTTAACTAGGGGCCAATATCTGTACTTGGTGCGAATTAAGCAGAATCCAGGTATTATTTCGGATCATCTGGCCCAGATTTTAAACGTGGATCGGACGACTGCCTCGAGAAGTATAGCTAAGCTCGAGAAGCAAAATTTAATTGTGAAAAAAGCAGATGCGGAGAATAAGAAGATCCGCCACCTTTATGTGAGTGACCTAGGACAAAAATTAGCTGAACACATTGAAGCAGAAAATGCTTATTCAAATCAAAAAGTACTTTCAGGTTTAAGTCAAAGTCAAATTCAGGAATTAAAAAAGCTACTTAGTATTGTAGAAAAGAATTCTAATGAGCAGTGGCAGTATGTCAAAAATGGTGGAAAGAGGGAATATTAATGACTAAGAATTACGAGATCAAAAAAGTTACTAGTGAAGATGTCAAGCAATTGCAAGAGATTTCACGCCAGACATTTAAAGAAACATTTGGTGAATATAATACCGAAAAGGATATGGCTGAATTTTTAGATGAAGCGTATGATACTAAAAAATTAACCAAAGAAATTGAAAATCCAGATAGCGAATTTTACTTTATGATGGTTCAAGACCAAGTTGCTGGATATTTGAAAGTAAATGAAAAATCAGCTCAAACAGAGCAAGTTGCAGACAATGCTTTAGAAGTAGAGCGAATTTATCTCAAAAATGATTTCCAACATCAAGGATTGGGCTTAGTATTAATAAAGTTAGCTGAAGAAATTGCACATAAGAAAAATAAAACTAACATGTGGTTAGGTGTTTGGGAGAAGAATTTTAATGCCCAAAAGTTCTACCAAAAAGATGGTTTTGAAAGAGTCAGCCAGCATACCTTTGTAGTAGGAGATGACCCGCAAACTGATTTTATTTTGGTTAAGAAACTGTAAGTTTGAGGAAAGATATGGCGGATTTTTATTTTAAGACAATAGATGAAATGAGTGGACGAGAGGTCTTTTGTGTTGAAAGACTGCGTTGTAATACCTTTGTAGTTGAGCAAAAGATTACCTTGCCTGAACTGGATAGCCAAGATTTAAGTGCGATTCAAGTTTATCAATTAAATGAAAATAAAACTTGCGCGCTGGCTACGTGTCGCATTTTTCAAGAAGATGGCAAATGGTTTTTAGGACGAGTTGCAGTCGATAAAGATAGTCGCCACTTGCATTTGGGTTCTAAGATGTTAGAACGGGTGCATGATTATTTGAAAGAAAAGGGCGTTCAAAACTTATATTGCCATGCTCAACTTAGCGTAAAGCCTTTTTATGAGAGATTAGGTTATCGTACTAGCGGCAGCGTTTTTGATGAGGGCGGCATTGATCATATTATGATGTTTAAAGAACTATAGAAAAAGACCTCTATCAGTGGGATTTCATTGATAGAGGTCTTTTTGCCATTTGTTATTTTCCTATGGTAATATGTGTAAAATAATAATTCGATGAGGTAAAAGAGATGAAGAGATTATCTAGGCTTCTCTTGATAATATTGTTATCGATACTGTTTTTGGTTAAAACTACAACCGTTAAAGCAAGTAGCCCAGATTACAAAATTGAGGATGTTACCACCAAAGCTGACATTCAAAAAGATGGTAGTTTAATAATTGAAAGAAAAGTTAGTTATGATTTTGCTGATGATGCACATGGAGTCTATTATCGGCAAAATTTGAATTCTGATCAGACATTAGAAGATCCGGATGTCGAGATAATTTCTGATGGAACTAGTACACCTGTTGAAGATAATGTAAACAGGGAAAATAATACATATCAACTAACCGAAAAAGACAATAGCTACCAATTCAAAGTTTTTCACAAAATTAAAGCATATGATACGATCACAGTTATTTATCGATATCGGATAACTAACGCAGTAAAAAACTGGCGTGATACTGCTGAGCTTAATTTTAAAATCATTGGTGATGGCTGGGATAAGAATCTTGATTATGTTTCAGTTGAAGTGACTTTTCCAGAAAAAGTAAAACATTTGAAAGCTTGGGCACATGGTGATCCTAGTGGCGAAATTTCAGTCTCACCGGATATAATTGAAATGAGTGCCAATAATCTCAGACGCAATCGAGGGATTGAAGTACATGCAATTTTTCCAAATAGTGTAACACCTAATAACAAAAATGTTTCTAATAAGAATCATAAGCAATTTGTATTAGATCAAGAAGCAAAATTAGTCAAGAGAGCTAATCGAAAAAGGCGTCTTCATAATCTATTTATATATGGAATGGCTGCACTTAGTATGGTTTTACCTATGAGAGTTATTTTGAAAGCCTCATCCGTAAAAGCTGCTGGTGTTAAGCTGAAAAAGAAAAGCGAGATAGTTCATAATTTTGAAATTCCTTCAATAAGTCCTGTTATGGCACAAGTTTTAGATAGAGGTTTTGAACCTGATACACAGGGATTTATAGCGTATTTGATGTATTTGGCTGGTAAGCACAAAATTAAAATTGAGGAATATGAACGACAAGACCCTATAAAAAGGACATATTATCGTATCTCATTAATCGATCCGACTGTAATTAACGATAATGAGCTTATTAGTTATCTATTTAATAAAGTAGGGGATGGAAATAGTTTTACTACTTTTGAATTAAATAATGCGCAATCTGACGAACTATATGAGAGGTTCAAGAACTGGAAGAATCAATGGTATAAGCAAGCTTTTGCTAAGAAGTATTTTGATGAAAAGAATGTTGAAGTCAAGGAGGATTTACTACTGGCTGAAGTTTTAATGTCAATCTTAAGTATTGTATGCGCAGCCATTGCCTGGTTATTTGGTAGATTATCTCCTCAGATATTACTTGTTTCATTTGTGATGATAGTTGTTGAAATTATTATTGTATCAACATGTTTGAAGAGAGTTTCCATTTATACCCTAAAAGGAGCCGAGGAAACTAATAAAATTCGTGGCTTTAAATCAATGCTTCAAGATATTGGACGTTTCAATATGAGAGAAGTTGGTGAATTGATTCTTTGGGAAGATATTATGCCATTCGCTGTTGCTTTTGATCTATCTGATAAGGTTATTGAACAATTAAAAATTGACTTTAGTAAAGAAGAACTAGAGCAGACTAGTTTTTATGCTTATACTACGTTTTATAGTACAGAATCAGATGGATTCGAACATAACTTTATTTCAAACTTTAATTTGGGAACCGACTCTGGCTCGGACTCATCATCTTTTGGAGATTCGGGAGGATTTTCGGATGGATCATCAGATGGGTTTGGAGGAGGAAGTGGTGGTGGAGCTTTCTAGAATGCAGAAAAAAACACTATATTTAGTGATAATTTGACGCTAGTAAAATTTAAAGAATTATAGAAAAAGACCTCTATCAGTGGGATTTCATTGATAGAGGTCTTTTTGAAATTAATTATTATTCATTGTCATTGTGATTAGTGAAGTAACGGTAGTCTTTACTCTTATCAAACATTACTCCGCGCGCATTTTCACCATTTGAAACGCTGAAGACAGCATCTGGATACTTCTCTTTAACTTCGTCTTCCATGAATGAACGAATCATAGCGTTGTTAGAAAGAACTGAACCAGTCAAGGCAATGCGCATTGGCTTAGGATCTTGGTAGCGATCTAAACAAATAATGATGTCACGAGCCAATAAATGAGCTTGTTGTTGAATGATCTTGCGAGCCTCTTCATCGCCTGCATCAGCAAGTTTTGCAACTTCCACAGCATATGAAGCAACTTCTGGATTAGTCAATTCATAGAACTTAGCTGCAGCATCGTTCATTGAATCTAAGTTCCAAATTCTAACGAATAAGTCAACAAGTGAACTCTTTTCACGTTTGTCCCATTTCAATAAAGCAGCTTGAAGAGCGGACTTAGTAATTGCATAGCCACTACCTTCGTCACCCAAAAATGAACCATAACCACCAACAGAAATTAATGAGCCGTCTTGACGACCATTTACAACAGATCCGGTACCTGCGATGACTAATGCACCATCAGCACCTTCAAGACCATTATAAAGGGCAAGAAGTGAGTCAGTGATGGCGCGAGTTGGGATGTTACCTACCATTGAAGAAATAGTTGCAGCAACTTCTGGAGCATTTCCAACAACTGAAAGACCAGCAATTCCTGCTAAAACTTTCATACAGTCGCCATCAATTTTATTACGTAATTCGTTAACAGTATTTGCAATATTTTTAATACCAAGATCGTAATCGGTATTAATTTGACCGGGACCACCTTCACTGCGAGCGATTTCTTTACCATCTAAATCATAGGCAATAGCAGTAGAGTGAGTACCACCTGCGTCAATTCCAATCATGTACTTCAACATATTATCTAGTCCTTACTTTTTAAAATATTTATATATTCTATCATATAAATCGTTTTGATAACGCATACATTATATTACAAATAGTAAAAGTAGGTCTAGAGGGATTATTAATCTATCGTTATTAAGTATGATAATGATAAAATAGAAAAAGCATACAAGGAGAATTATATGAAACATAATGTTTTTTTGGGAGCGGCATTAGCTTCGTTTTGCGCTCTAGCTTTTTATATCACCAGTACTAATCGGATGGCTAACAAAACTATCAAAGTTTATGGCAACGGTGAAGCACCTTATTCTGAACAAAAAAAGTTTACTAATAAAGATAATAAGCCCGCATCTTCAACTGATGAAACTGACTTAGCTCTAACTGTAAGTAAAAAAAGCAACTCCTCTTTAGCTAAAGTAATTACTAAACAGTTAAATAATCCTGTTCAAGCTATACAAGTCAGCGCTATAGACTTGCGTTCAGATGATGTTTTTGCCAATGTGCAAAATAGCTCTAAGTCATTAAACGTAAGTAATATGATGAAGTTGTTTTTACTGATTGCTTATGAAAAACAAGTTGCTGACCACCACCTTAATGGTAGTCAAACTTATACTGTTAAAGCCGGTGATTTAAAAGGTGCAGATGCGTTACTAGCGCCAAATATGGGCTACTCTTATACTTATTTAGTTCAACTGATGATGAATAAGAATGATAATAACGCGGCAAATATCATCCTTAAAAAGATCGGCAAGGACCAGGTAAATAAAATTATTGAAAAAGCAGGCGCTAAAAATACTCACTTCAGCAATGATTTTCATAATGAAGTTGTCGGAACAACCACCGCGCAAGATTTGAGCTTGATTTTGAAAAAACTTTATCAAGGTAAAGTAATTAATTCAGGCTCTGATAATAAGGTCTTGGGCAATTTACTGAATTTCCCAGATAAGGGTCTTGCAACGTCTGTAACAGGTACAATTTATAAAATCAGTGATAAATATTCTAGCGCAGCTTTAGTTCAAAGCGCAGGTAAAACTTATGTAATGACCAGTGTCAGTCATGCGACAGGCTTTGACTTTGGGGCCTTAGGTAAGCAGATTAATGGTTGGTTTATGAAAAATTAGATAGTTTTTGGAAGAGATAATTCTTGAAAAAAGGTTATCTCTTATTTTTTTGCAATAAATTACAGAAAGTAGATAAAAATCTACACATTGTAGATTGTAATCTACACAATGAAGTGATATCATGTTCAGGTATACGAAAACGAGGTGAGTATCTTGGCTATTAAGCGAACTTTAGATAAATCTAAAATTGTAAAAATGGCAACCCAACTAATTAATGAAGAGGGAATTAACGCATTAACGATGCCTAATTTGGCAAAAAAGTTAGGTATCCGTTCGCAATCTCTTTATCATTATGTGGCTAATCGCAAAGAATTACTTGGTTATGTGTGTGCTGATCGAATTAAGGAGCTACGCAAGCATCTACTGACCAAAGTAATTGGCGTGTCAGGTGAGAAAGCTATTTTTACTTTTGCCGATGAAATTCGAGATTTTTTACGGCATGATCGGGCTATGACTAGTATTTTGTACAGTTTAGAAGATTTAACTTCTAGTCCGGCTATTGAAAAAGAAATCTTGCAAATTGTAGATCTCGGCAAAAAATTAGATGTTGATCGTAAAAATATAGTTTCACTGCACAGTTTATTAGCTGGAGTATTGGGCTATGTTTATCTTGATCAAATCGATATGTTCAAAGATGAAAGTCCTGCCGAAGCTGATGATAATTACCACGAAATGCTCTTGAGGCTAGTGGCACCTAAGTTAAAAGCTTCAGCGCAATAAAAAAAGTTAAGGGGAAAGGGAATAATATGAAGCAATTCATGAAAAACCATGTTGGTTCATTAATTGCCTGGATAGCAATTGTTTTAATAGCAATTTTTGCACTACCAAATGTCGATGCATTGACTCGTCAGCACTCAGAAATTAAACTTCCTGCTGATGTTCAAAGCTCAATTGCTATCAAGATTGAGAATCAATGGGGACATAAACAAGATAATACCTATGTAGTTGGGGTTGTCTTCAATAAAAAAGACGGTAAGTTGTCTTCTGAAGATCAAGATAAAATTGACGACACCATTAAGTTTTTGAAAGATAATAAAAAACGGCTTGGCATTAAGTCAATGATGACTCCTAATGACAACTTTGCAACTAAAGACCAACTTATCTCAAAAGATAAGACGACTGAAGTTGTTCAACTAAATATTGCTAATGATCACTCTACGGTTTCAAAAACTAATACTGAGTTGATTAAAGCAGCTAAAACTAAGGGCCTTCGGACTTATGTTACTGGTGTGAGAATTCTTGAAGATGACTTCTCAGCTGCAGTTCAAGAAGGTATCAAGAAAACGGAAGTTATTTCGATTATCTTCATTTTTATTGTCTTAGTTCTAGTATTTAGATCGCCAATTGTGCCACTTATTTCATTATTAACAGTTGGTGTTTCATTTATTACTTCATTTTCAATTGTTACTAACTTGGTAAAGCACTTTAACTTCCCATTTTCTAACTTTACTCAAGTGTTCATGGTTATTGTGCTCTTTGGTATCGGTACCGACTATAACATCCTGCTGTATGACAAGTTTAAAGAGAACTTGGGTAAAGGGATGGAGAAATATGCCGCAGCTAACGATGCCCGCAAGAAGGCTGGTAGAACCATCCTTTACTCAGGATCTTCAATTTTAATTGGGTTCTCTGCTTTAGGATTAGCTCAATTCTCTGTTTACCAATCTGCGGCTGGTGTAGCTGTTGGTGTTGCGGTCTTATTAGTAGTCTTATTAACTTTGAACCCATTCTTTATGGCAGTTCTTGGCGAAAAGATGTTTTGGCCGGTTAAGAAGTTTGAAGGGGAAAGTTCTTCTAAGTTATGGACTGATATTTCTAGAGGTACTTTAAGACATCCTGTAATTTACTTATTAGTTGTGGCAGTTGTAGTTGCACCATTTTTCTTCTTTTACTCCAACCACTTAAACTATGATGATGCAGATGAAATTTCTAATTCAACGCCATCTAAAGCAGGATTGTTGGTACTTCAAGACCATTTTTCAAAGGGTACCCCAGAGTATTCAACTCTTTACATTAAGTCTAAGCATACTTTAGATAATGAAAAAGACTTAAAGACGATTGATCAAATCGTTAAACAACTCCAAGCAGATCCAGACGTTAAATTTGCGTCGTCTGCAACTCAGCCAAATGGTGAAAAGATTAAAAGATTATACGTTAACAACCAATTAGGTACAGTAAATTCTGGAACTAATACTGCTAGAAAAGGTTTAACCAAGTTAAGTGATGGCTCTCAGCAAATTACTTCGGGTGCACAGCGTCTTCAAGCTGGAGCAGATCAACTAGCTTCCGGAACCACCTTGCTTCAAAATGGTGCTGGACGTTTAGAAAGTGGTACTTTAGCACTTCAGCAAGGTGCAGTTCGTTTACAAAATGGTACTTTTGTTTTAGTTAATGGCGCAAACCAGCTTCAAAACGGTACTCAACAACTTGTTAATGGCTTGAACTTAATGAGTACTCAATTGGCAGGTCAAATGAATGGTGCAACTCGCAGCCAATTAGCTCAACTTCAAGCAGGTCTTCCTCAAATTAACGACGGTATTCAGCAATTGAATAAGGCTTTGGGATCATCATCAGGCATTGATACTGCAAGTTTGACTTCTAACTTAACTAATGTTGGAACTCAAGCTAAAGTTATCGGTGATAATTTGACCCAAGCAGGTAATACTTTACAAAGCTTGCAAGGCTCAAGTGCAGGCATGAGCGACAGCCAAAAACAACAAATCATGGCTGGTTATGCGGCAGCTATGCAGAGCGCTAAATTAACTCCTGAACAACAAAAAGTTATGACTGCCGCTTTACAAAGCATTATGAGCGGTGTAGAAAGCAGCGTTTCAAGTCAGCAAGCTTCATTAACTCAAGCATTGCAATCAGTTGGAGCAAACATTCAAAAAGCAGGTGATGCTGATAAGTCATTAGCTGGTTCAATGACTTCAGTTGCTGGCACGATGCAAACTCTGCAAGGAATGCTAGGTCAAGTAGAAACGATGAAGGCTCAAGTTAACAAGTTAGCTGGTGCTTCAAACGTTGCTTTACCTGGTGCAAATTCTGCTTTATCAAAACTTGAATCTGGTTTAACTCAAGTTCAAGGCGCAGTGGCTCAAGGCGCAAATGGTGCTAGTCGTTTGAACTCGGGTATGAGTCAATTGAGCGCTGGCCTTAATCAAGGCGCAAGTGGTGCAGGTCAATTAGCTTCAGGAGCTAACGCACTTTACAGTGGAGCTAGCCAGTTAAACGCTGGCCTGAGCCAAGGAGCAAACGGTGCTACTCAATTGAGTAGCGGCCTAGGTCAAATTGCTACAAACGCACCACAGTTAACTAGTGGAATTGATAAAGTAAACGCTGGCTTAGGAACTGCTCAAAACTACTTAGGTGGTTTAAGTGATTCTGCAGCTGCTAATACTTTCTATATTCCAGAAAACATGATTCATTCAAATGAATTCCAAGAATCTCTTGATAACTACATGTCATCGGATTTGAAGTCTACTAAGTTTATTATTATCTTGAAGCTTAATCCAGCATCTGATAAGGCTGCTAAGAAGGCTAATGCTTTAAGTAATATGGTTAAACAAACAGTTAAGGGAACTAGCTTAGAAGGCTCGACAATTGCCATGGGTGGACAATCTGAGAAGATTTACGACACTCAAAAGGTTTCTAGCGAAGACTTCGTTAGAACTGCAGCAATTATGTTGATTGGTATTGGACTTGCATTGATCTTCATTACTCGTTCAGTATTGCAACCAATCTTCATTTTAGGTACTTTACTTATCTCATACATTACTTCCTTATCAATCACTCAATGGATTATTAAGCCATTACTTGGTAGAGATTTATTGACTTGGAACACTCCATTCTTTAGCTTTATCATGTTGATTGCTTTGGGAGTTGACTACAGTATTTTCTTAATGATGAGATATCGTGAGTTAGGTTTAGCTGAACCTCATATAACTGCAAGTGAAAAGATCTTACGTGCATGTTCAATTATTGGTACTGTTGTAATTTCAGCTGCAATTATCTTAGGTGGTACGTTCGCCGCATTGATTCCATCAGGTGTTCCAACCTTGATCGAAGTTGCGATGGCCGTAATTATCGGTTTGTTATTATTGGTATTCTTGATTCCAATTAATATGTCAGCCGCAATTACAATTACTTATGATGGTTTAGGTAGGAGAACCAAAGCTAAAAAAGACGATAAAGATTAAATTTAGTTATCCAAATAAAAAGACTTTACGCAAACAAACGTAAAGTCTTTTTTCTTTTCAATTTTATAATTTATTCTACTCTGGCAATCTCATCACGAACTTTGATATTGTGTGAACCTAAGCTTGGTTCTTGACCATGTAAGTTAAATTTAACGTTAACATCAGGTCTAAATAAAAGAACGTGCGTTGAACCACCGAAGTGGAAGATTCCTAATTGATCACCTTTATTAATATGTTGACCTACTTTAACAGTAATTTCGTTACCTGATACTTCTGCCATACCTACCGCAACAAAGCACATTAAACCAATCTTAGGGTTATCAGCTTTAATAAATATGACGGCTCTAGATGCTGTTTCAGTAATATAAGCTTGAGAATCATTTGGAGCTGCAGGATCTGGTCCATTTGGATTTTCAAAGCCTTGAGGTAAAGTTTCAGAATAGTAAGAGCCATATAAGTTGTATGCCTTAACTACGGTTCCACTTACTGGGCTATTCCATCTGTGATAACTTAATGCGCTTAAGAAGGCTTGATATAAAGTGCCACCGACAAATTCAGAAGTAAGTGGATCATTGTGAAGTAAGTCCATTAATGAATATGGCTGGCCTTTAATCCAGAATTTTGCTTTTAATGGTAAGTTATGTGCAATTCTGTATGGGGCAGATTCACAAGCATTGGCAATAGAATCTGGGTCATCAGCATTGGCAACAGGGCGCACATCAGGATTAAATGTTCTAGTAAAGAAGTGGTCCCAAGACTTAAACCCATATTGATCGTCAATATTATTGTTTGGACAAGCAAAAATATCATGAAAATCTTTGCCATATGCGGCATCACACATACTCTTTAAGGCTTCATCTCCAAGCCAGCCTTCTTTTGACCGGTTGAGGACATAGGTAGAATCAGGTGATTGTAAAAATTTACCCCAGTAATCTAAAATGTCACGTAATTTTTGGTTAACTCGTGGATCCATAAAAGCAACATAGCCAGCTTTTGTAGCCATTGGGTAGTCAAGAATTGCGTTAATAGGAAAGCCAACCAAACCTGTTGTATTAAATTCTGGTGCACGGTGCATAACGCGGTTTATTACACGTAGCATTTGATGATAGTTGTGAACAGCAGGTGTGTTCATTGGTGTTTCTACATATTTCGCTGGAACTTCTTCAAACATCATGTGGAATAAATTCCAAAGATAGCGGTCAGATTCAATCAAATCTTTTAAGGCTTGTACTGGAGGCAGGAGTGTCTGATCTTGTTCAGCTTCGGCTTCTTTAAGCACTTTCTTTAACCAATTATTGTAAAATTCTTGGTCACTTGGTAACCATTGTCCAACATTGAATTTTATGTCTTTTTTCATTTTAAACACCTTTTTAATTGTTAATAACTATAGTGCAATCTTCTTAGTAACTAGAAGATATACAGAAACAACTGCCAAAATACAAATAATAATTGCTAGGGCTAATTCCCACTTATTAAAGAGCGGTGTGCCTTTTTTGTCGTATTCTTTTCTTGCGAAATAGTAGAAAATAATACCCACTGCATAAATAATTGTAGAAATTAATAAGTAATTTAGACCAGCGGCATATAACAGCCATAAGCAGTAAATAGTGGATAAAATACCAATAAATAGAGCTTTATTGCGCTTATGAGAATCATTTGTAAAAATTTCACGTTTTTGTGCGATCTTCCATAAGTACATGGAACTAAGAAGATAACACGGTAAGATAATAACCCCAGTTATATCAATACATGCCAGATAAACATTATTAGCAGTTACTACTAAAATCATGAATAAAGACATTAAGATACTAGAGATGTATAAAGATACACTTGGAACCTTCTTCTTATTTTCATGTGCAAAGAATTTTGGTAAAACGTGACCTTTAGCAGCCGCATATGGCAACTGAGCCATCATGACTGTCCATGCAACCCATGAACCTCCAACAGAAATGATTACTGAGATAGTTACGAAATCAATAAACCATGGTCCTAATAAGTTCTTAAGTAGGTAGGCTGTAGATGGGTCTGTTAATTTAGAAAGAGTTGGTTGATGGTAAATACCATAAGCAACGATACTAATTAGTACATAGGCAATTAATGAAGTTAAATATCCTAAAACGGTTGCTTTACCAACATCTCTCGGATTTTTGGCATGATTAGAAATAACCACAGCACCTTCAATACCAATAAAGCACCACAAAGTTACAAGCATTGGGGCCTTAATCTGTGAAATAAAGTTCCCTAGATGTAATCCTTGTCCCCAAAATCCCCAAAAGAAAGTAGGAAAACGGAAAAAGATTAACATACAAATAAAGATAATACCTAAGCTGATGAACTTGATAATAACAGTAATGGTATTAAGAAAGGTTGCTTCTTTAACCCCATTTAGAACTAGAAAATTGTAAATCCAAATTAAAACAATGCCAAATATAACGGTCGGCCACTGGTGTTTTAGTAAAACCGGAAAGTAGCGTCCGAATGAATCATTAAGCATTACCGCGTATGCGACATTACCGGTAATTGCTTCAATCCAATAACCCCAAGCTGAGTTAAAACCAACATATTTCCCAAAGCCTGCTCGTGCATAAGAGTAAATACCAATATTTAGGTCTGGTCTTTCTTCAGCAAGGATTTTAAAGGTAAAGGCAAGTCCAAACATACCAATACCCGTTAAAATCCAAGCAATGATAACGGCTCCTAACGATGATGAAGCAGCCATATTTTGAGGAATATCAAAAATTCCGCCACCGATCATCGCGCCGACTACCATCGCGATTAAACCAAAGAGACCAATTTTACGACTTTTATCTTTCGTCATTTTGGAATCTTCTTTCTTTTAATTATTTGAAGTAATAATCTTATTTCACACGAGCAATTTCTTCACGAACCTTAATATTTGTGCTTCCCAATCCAGGTTCTTGATCATGTAAATTGAATTCAACTTGAGTTTCAGGTCTAAATAAAAGAACGTGAGTTGAGCCACCGAAGTGAAACATTCCCAATTGGTCACCTTTATTGACATGCTGACCAACGCGAACCGTAATTTCGTCACTAGATACTTCAGACATTCCGACCGCAACAAAGCACATTAATCCAATCTTAGGATTATCGGCTTTAATAAAGATGACGCCACGAGTAGCAGTCGCGGTCAAAAATGCTTGAGAATCATTAGCTGCGACAGGATCAGCACCACGTTCGTTTTCAAATCCTTGATAAAGACTTTCAGAATAATATGATCCTGGTAAGTTATAGGCCTTTACAATGGTTCCACTTACTGGACTGTTCCATCTGTGGTAACTTAACGCACTAAGAAAGGCTTGGTACAAGGTACCACCTTCAAATTTTGAAGTCCATGGATCGTTATGAAGCAGATCCATTAATGAATAAGGTTGTCCTTTAATCCAGAATTTTGCCTTCATTGGTAAGTCACGAGCAATTCTAAATGGAGCTGATTCACAAGCGTTTGCGATTGAATCAGGATCGTCTGGATCTTGGACTGGACGAATCCCAGGATTAAATAAGCGAGTAAAGAAATTATCCCAAGAAGTGAAACCAAGATGTTGTTCTGGATCTGAAGACTTACATTGGAAAATAGTAGTGAAATTATCGCCATCAGCAACGTGAGACATTTCATTTAAGGCATAATCACTTAACCAACCATTTTTAGAAGTATTAAGAACATAGGTAGAAGCTGGTGTTTGCAAGTATTTTCCCCAGTAATTGAGGATATCTCGTAATTTTTCGTTGATCTTAGGATTCATGAAAAATACATAACCAGCTTTAGTGGCCATAGGATAGTCTAAAATCGCATTAATGGGTGTCCCTACTAAACCAGTTGTGTTAAATTCTGGTGCTCTTTGGATAATGCGATTAAGCATCAGGAGCATTTGCTTGTAATTACGAACTTGTGGCGTGCCCATTGGAGTATCCACATATTTTGCAGGAATTTCATCAAACATCATTTGAGTAATGTTGTATAAATAACGATCTGATTCGATCAGATTTTTTAAAGCTTGCACTGGAGGGAGTAATTTTTGATTTTCTTCACTTTCAGCTTCCTTTAAAACTTTTTTGAGCCATTTATTGTAAAATTCTTGATCACTTGGCAACCATTGACCAACATTATATTGAATATTCTTTTTCATAACTTAAACCTCTCGTATTTATGAAAAAACTCTTTTAAATACAATTACTTAAAGTGCACTTCGTACTTATCGTAGCTTAAGAAAATCTTAAGTTCAAAGAAAAGCACTTTTTATTCTATACGGCAGGTTTTGGAGAACTATATCTGTAATGATAAATAAAAAGATTAGACTTTCGAACATTTTAGGGATGGATGGCATTGTTTTAATAATGATATTTTATATAGCCTGAGGTTAGATTGTCACTAATTATTAGGAGTTGGCTATTTATAAACTCAATTTCTGTTGGATACTTTGAATTAATAGTTATATGCTCTGTAGTAATATTATTTTCTCTGGGAGCTTTTCACACTGCAACGGTTTAAAAAGCTTTTCTTGCAGACTCTTTTTTTGTTTGAACAGAAAATCATGTAAAATAGAGTGTGTAAGTATTATTGATGAAAGAAAACATATGTCTAAAAGATTACGTAAAAATATCATAATTGCAGTTGGGATAGCAATTGCAATTTTCTTAATTTATTTCTTATATCGGGATTATCGTCCTGAGATTAATTTACTACTTCATCCCAATAGCCATACTAAAACAGATCTAATGCGTTTAATTCGTCAGCATGATATTCGTGATAGCTTATTTTTACTGGGGTTGATCGCTGTCTTAAATGCTATTCCAGGTTTTTCTAACTCGGTTTTTTGTGTGTTAGCAGGTATGTGTTACGGACCTTGGCTTGGTTTTGTTATTAACTGGTTTGGGAATATTTTGGGCAACTGTATTGTTGCTGGTTTAATTGATAAGGTTGATTTTTCTCATAAGTTTAAGAAAAATAAGATTCTGAATTTTCTGATGAGGCAAAAGCATCCCGGAGTTGCAATGACAATGGGCTTTATGATCCCATTTATCCCGAGTGTCTTGGTCAACTATACGGCAGTACGCTTGCATGTACCTAAGAATCGATATCTTGTTATGGTAGTTATCGGGATGTTTCCGACTTCATTTATTTATGCATTTGGTGGGGATGCTATTTTTGCAGGCGATACGAAGAAATTGATTACGATTTTGATTCTAATAGTTGTTTTATTGCTGATATCAGTTTTACTTGTCAAAGCTGCCATGAAGCATCATAGCGCAAAAAATGTTGATTAAAACAAAACCTTCTCTAATGAAAAAGAGAAGGTTTTTGTTTTGTATATATTTATGTATGCGTGTTATATACATAAAAAGAACAAGTATGCGCCTGACATACTTGTTCAAATACTATTTAAATTTCTCATCGGCGATTAAATTGCGTCCCACAAAGTCGACCATCTTTTGTCGTCCTTCAATATTTGGATGGATTCCATCCCAGAACCAGTCGTCGTGGCTTCTGCAGTATTGGTACCAATTGATGACATGAGCGTTTTTATATTTTTGACTTCCGTGCAAAAGCATAATATTCACATCTTGGCGCCAGTCCTTATAGACATTTGTGTTAATCCAATAAACTTGGCGCTTGCCCAGGGTTTTCATGATTTGATCGTATTCTTGTTGGCTGAAAGGTCCGTTAGTTCCTAATCCAATAATGATAGTGTCAGGTAGATTTTTACCAGCTAATTCAGGTAGTAAACTGCTTGCTTGACGTGATACTCCGGCATCAATTTGAATTTTTGGAAACATCTTTTGATAATCGTCTTTGCAGCCTTCCATGACTGAATCCCCACAAGCAGCAATATTCATCTTGGCCAATTCTTCTTTATCTTTTTTGCTTAATGTTCCAGAAAAAATAAATTTATTCTTCTTTGATTGCAAATCATCGTCTGAACGCTTAGGTTTTACTTGCTTGCTAGAAGAAGTTGCAGCATTATTTTTTGAGGTTTGTTTATTATTTTGACAGCCAACTGTGAGTAAAGTTAGGGTAAGAAGTGTAGAATTTAACAATAATTTTGAGAATTTCATAAGTTATCCTTTTTTCCATAGTCTAAACAAAAACCAACTATTATCAATGCTATAATTTATTTAAAAGAATTGAAAGCAAATGAGGGGAATTTTTATATGAAATGTCCAAATTGTGGTGCAGATGTCAGACCAGAAGATGAAGTCTGCCCACATTGCAACTTTGATTTAAAAAAATTTAGAAGTGATTATAGTACTATTACTCCTGAATCAGAAAATGTATCTGATGCTCAAGAACTTGCTTCTACTAGTCGCAGAAGTCAGAGATTTCAAGAAAATACCGCTCCTAAAAAGCAAAATGGTACAGTAGCTGCAATGATTCAGTGGATAAACGTAAATTCTACGATTGTCTTTTTGGTTGGCATTGGATTACTGATTTTAATGAGTTTTTCGCGCCCTTTAGGTTGGTTTACGTTTTTTGCCTTAATGGTTTGGCTCTTTGTAGTTTGCGATCGTCATCCCAACACTGAGCAATATACCGCGGATAAACGTTTAACTGAACATGTAAATAAAGTAGGTTCAGATGTCTTAAATTCATTTGAAAATACTCAACAAAAAGTAGCTCAACGTCGGATTAAAGAAGGTAAACAGCCTATCAGCCAAGAAATTGATCACACAATTAAAGAAAAAAGAAGCGCAACTCAATTAGGTGTTGTATTAATGGCAGCTTTAAGTTTGGTGGTTGTCTTTTATGGACCATTTTCTTCAAGTTCAATGCAAGGTTTTCAATCTCTTTCGATTTCTAAAATGTTGCTAAGTCTTGGAGGCTTAGGTGGCAAGTACATATTGATTGGGTATGGTCTGTGGCTTGCTTTAGTATTGATTCCGATTGCAATTATAGTTTTAACAATTAGAAATAAAACTCATAACCGCAAGATTGTTTTTATTCTTTCACTAATTGAAACGATCTTATTGTTAATAGCAGCTTTTGAATTAATTTTTATGAATGCTGGTTCAGTTGTTGGAATTAGCGCCACTAACGTTACTAGTAATGCTAAAATCCAAAAGATGATGGCCAATGCGATTTCATTTGGCGTTTCAGCATATTTATTATTGATTTCAAGTATTTTAACGACGATTATCGCAGGCAAAAGCTTAAAAAATAGATAAAAGAAATAAGGGATATCAATTAACTTTGATGTTCCTTATTTTTGTAGATTAAAATAATTAATTTTGACTTACATCAATAACTAAGTGTTCGTTGACAAATGCCATCAAGCCTAATTCACTCAACTCACGTCCATAACCTGATTTTTTAACACCACCAAATGGCAATTCTGGAGCTGTGATCCAGCGACCGTTAATTACGGTCATGCCAGTTTCAATCTGAGCTGCTAATTCTTGACCGCGTTTAATATCACTAGTAATAATGCTTGAGCCTAAGCCAAAGCTTGAATCGTTAGCTAATTCAATTGCGGCTTGTTCATCTTTTACCTTGTAAACTTCAGCTACTGGTCCAAATAATTCTTCATTATAAATTGGATTATCATGACTGATGTCAGTCAAAATAACTGGTCTGAAGAATGCACCATTAGATTTAATTTCGGGGAATTGATAAAACATCTTGGAGCCATTTTCTAATCCCTTTTCAACTTGAGCTTGTAGTTTATCTGCAGCTTTTTGGGAATTCATTGGGGCAAGCGTAGTGTTTTTATCCATTGGATTGCCGGGCTTAAGGTTGGCAAAGACGTTTTGTAATTCATGAAGGACTTCTTGATAGCGAGATTCGACAACAATGATTCGCTTAGAAGAAGTACATACTTGACCGCAGTTGTAAGTTCTGGCATCACTTAAGACCTTGCGCAAAGTATGAGTGTCAGCGTCATCTAAGATGATGAATGGATCATTTCCACCTAATTCCATTGTTGATTTCTTGATATTTTTACCAGCAGCTTGAGCTACACTGGCTCCACCACGTTCAGATCCTGTTAAGGCAACTCCTTGTACACGCATATCGCTGATTACTTGATCGATTTGGTCATAGCTTAAGAAGAGGTTGGTTAGGCTAGCTTCTGGAGCTCCGGCTTGTCTGATTATTTTTTCAGTAAGTTCAGCTGAACCTGGAACATTGTGGGCATGTTTTAAAATAATAGGGTTACCAACAATAAAGTTAGGAGCAAAAACCCGGATTACTTGATAAAGTGGGAAATTCCACGGCTCACATGCCATAATAATTCCAGTTGCTTGCTTGAGATAATATGCATTGCCTAAATCAGTTTTAAGTGTGGTAGGTTCAAGCATTTGGGGACCGTGATCTGCATAATATTGGCAAATATTTACACAAAGATCTACTTCCTCAAGCGATTCGCTGTATAATTTGCCCATTTCATCAGTCATCATCTTGGCCATAGCTTCACGATTTTTCTTAAAATTATCGGCAATTGCACTTAAGATTTTGCTACGGTCTTTTGGCTGTTGCTTACGCCAAGTTAAGTATAATTTATGACCTGCTGTTAGCGCATTTTCGATTTCTGCATCAGTTGCATTGTCATAAGATTTGATCAATTCGTTAGTATAAGGGTTGATTGATTCGTATTTTGACATATGAAAGCTCCTTTTTTGTATTTGTATAGTTTCTATTATAAAGCGCTTACTTAAAAAGACAAAAAAATAATGCTAAAATTTTTAGCATTATTTCAAAGCTATTTTAATCTTCAATTTTTTTGATTTGATCAAGTAAAACCCTATTTTTGTTTAAACGAGCAAAGGCAGCCGTATCTTGTAGATATTGCTCAGTCATTTTTGGATCTTTATTTTGGGCTTTATTATTGAGAGCAAGTCTGAAAAGAATTCGAGCAATGAAGTAGATAACATGTTCATCACAGCAAATCTGATAACCGTAATTTAGTAAGTTATCTGAGAGTTCAAATTTTTGCTCGCGACCATAAAATTCGCCTGCTTGACATAGAATCGACAGCAGTTGTAATGTTGAAGTTCGATCGTTCATTTCGATATCTTTGATACGCTTAATCAAGTCTTGATAGTAATGATCAGCTTTTTCTGAATCATTTTGTAATTCATAGACTTGACTGCAACCTTTTAAAGCAAGCAGGTAATAGATACTTGTAGTTTTGATTTTTTCAGAATTCAAAATAGAATTGAAGTAATATAAAGCATCTGTTTCATCATGATCTAGTTCTAAAGCAATTAAGCCTCGTAAATAGTAATAATGGTAAACGTCTTTTTGACGCAATAACTGATTGGGTGAAATTTTGCTTAAAATTCTCGCAACTTTAGGAAAGTCGTACTGAATAGTAGCAAATTCAGCCTCAAATAATTTCTCAGCAACGTCATTATTTTGGCTAGTTAACATAATATCGGAAAGATTGATATCCATCCGTGCGCATAGACTATTCAAAATCTTCACTGAGGGAATGCGACCGTTATTTTCAAATTTACTTAAAGTAGATTGGGTACAGATTCCATCACAAAGATCACTTTGAGAAAGGCCAAGTTTTTTACGGATTCTAATAAATTTTTCGATATTTATCATTCTTTAGCACCTTTAATAGTTTGATATAAATAATCTAAAGATTCATCAACATAATCTTTAGCATAAGCCATCGCATGGCCGGTTCCTTTAATGACGAGAAGCTGCACTTCGTGATTGTCATTAGCTAAAAAGTCAACAAAGTTAAGAACGCTCTTTAATGGATTAAGTTCTTTAGCTGAATTTATCATAAATAAATGACTTAATTTTTGATAATCATAGCTGGTCGCATCCATCTTAATTAAGTTAGCGGCTTGTCCTGCATAAGTTTCAGTAAAGAACTTATAAAATGACTCTTTAATGGCTACCGGATCGGTTAGGCCGAAGTCAGTTGCAGCATCTTTGGAAGGTTTTGTATCTTTGTGATCTTGCATCCATTTTGAAAAATCTACAGGAGCAGACCAAGTTACTGTTGGAAAACCATATTGTCCTGCAATGTATAAAGCCAACGTTCCGCCTACACTTGCACCGATTTGGACGATATTTTTAAGATCGTCTTGATCAGTATATTGTGAATCAAGTAGCCAGTTAACAAAGGTCTTACTGTCATCGTGAGCTGCTGGAAAAGTATATTCAGGAGCAAGACGATAATCAGGAATTAAGGTCATAAAGCCTGCGTTAGCAAAGCGGATGCCGTAATCTTTCACATCATCTTTGCTTCCATGGAACCAGCCGCCACCGTGCCAGAAGATCAAGATCTTGGTTTTAGAGTCGGTATCATTAGGAAAGTAAATATCAGTTTTTAAGTTATTTTTTTTATCGAAAACGATGTCTTTTTTTATAACTACCATGACAACCTCCATTGTTATTTAACATACTATCTGTATTATAGAATAAATTAATAAATTAAGTGATATTTTATTCCTTCAAAAAATTTTTCGATATTAATAAGAATGATTAAAAACACGCATCTAAACTGACTTTTCTGGTATTATTAGATTTACTAAAGCCAGGAGGAGTAGATATGTCAACAAAAACTAGTCGCCGATTAATCAATATTTTAACTATTGTTTGTACTGTGATTATTATTTTGCTATCTATTTATTGGTACAAATTAGGTATTTTTACAGATCAAGCAAAAATGAAGGCCTATTTAGCTGATAAGCAGATTATTGGACCGATAATTTTTGTTTTAATTCAAATTATTCAGGTTGTTATTCCAATTATTCCAGGTGGAGTATCGCTTCTTGGTGGTGTAATATTTTTTGGCCCATTATGGGGATTTATCTATAACTATGTAGGTATTTGTATCGGCTCGGTTATCCTATTTTTCTTGTCTCGCTACTATGGAAGGCCGTTTATTTTGCACCTTATCTCAGAGCAGACCTATGAAAAGTACATGAAGTGGACAAAAAATCAAAAGAAATTTAATTGGTTTTTTGCCTTGTGTATTGTCGCTCCCGCAGCTCCGGATGATGTTTTATGTATGATTGCGGGGTTGACCGAAATGAAATTTTCTACATATTTATTGATAATTTTACTAGGTAAGCCTTGGACGATTGCGGCTTATAGTTTAGGCTTGGTTTATGGAGCAAAATGGTTGATGAGGTTAATGGGTAAATAATGCTAGAAAATGATCGTATGTATTTACGTCCAATAAAAAAGCAAGATGCTCCAAATTTGTATCGGTGGGGCCAAGATGCGCTTTATCATGAAACGGCAGGATTTGAACGGATTGCCACTTTAAAACAAGCTTACGAAACTGCTGTGCGATATGGCGAGCGTGCTTATAGTTATGCAATTGTTTTAAAAGAAAATGATCAAATGGTTGGACTAGTCGAGCTATATGAACGCGGATTGGATAGCGCTAGCGGTTTACTTAAGACGAAAGATCTTGGTTTTTTATTAGATAAAAAATATTGGCATCAAGGTATCATGTTTGATGCTTTAAAATTAGTTATTGATTATGCCTTTAAAAAACTAGATCAAAATCAAATTTGGGCTGGAACTTTTCCAAGTAATGAGCGCTCGCAGCATTTGCTGCATCTCTTGGGCTTTAGATATGTTTATACAACGGACTACAATCAATTAGCGCTTGGAACAAATTTTCAAGAAAAATATTTTTTGTTAACACCACAGGATTGGTATGATACAATGCATGTAAACACGAAATCCTAAGACAACTTCAGAGAGCCTACGGTTGGTGCGAGTAGGTGGATGTCATTTCCAGATTTCATAAGTGGGTAGGCAATGCTACACGGTTTGCACCGTTATCGCTTTTAAAGTGTGGTATATTAACCAAATTTGGGTGGTACCGCGAACCGTGAGAGTCGATTCGTCCCATTAAGGGATGAGTGGACTCTTTTTTTGTTTTTAGAGAGGAATTTTTATGTTAGATATTAAGGTAATTCGTGAAAACCTTGACTGGTCAAAAAAGAAGTTAGCTACTCGAGGCATCAAGCCTGAAGAATTAGATGAATTGGTCGAAATTGACTCTAAAAGACGTGAAGCTTTAACTAAGAGTGAACAATTAAAGCAA
The DNA here is from genome assembly GCF_947367085.1 of uncultured Lactobacillus sp. Lineage (GTDB taxonomy): Bacteria > Bacillota > Bacilli > Lactobacillales > Lactobacillaceae > Lactobacillus. The sequence goes on from NZ_CANBCP010000020.1 coordinate 28,575, forward strand.
AAACGTAATGAAGTTTCTGATCAAATTGCTCAAGCTAAGCGTAATAAAGAAGACGCAAGTGACGCAATCGCAGCAATGCGTGAAGTAGGTAAAGAAATTAAGGATTTAGATAAAGAAGTAGAAGAGTTAAGTCAAAAGCAAAATTATATTTTACTTCGTTTACCAAACTTTCCAGCTGATTCTGATCCAATTGGGCCTGATGAAAGCTACAATCAAGAAGTACGTAAATGGAACGAACCTACTAAATTTGACTTTAAGCCAAAAGCTCACTGGGATATCGGTACTGATTTAAACATTTTAGACTGGGATACTGCTGCTAAAGTATCTGGTGCACGTTTTGTTTACTACAAAGGTGCTGGTGCTATGCTTGAACGTGCTGTTTCTAACTTTTTCTTAGATGAAAACATGAAAGCAGGCTACACTGAAATTATTCCACCTTACTTGGTAAATGACGCATCGATGCAAGGAACCGGTCAATTCCCTAAGTTTACCGAAGATGTTTATACTATCGTGGATAACGATGATCCAGATAAGCCTCGTGATTTAACTTTGATCCCAACTGCTGAAGTTCCATTAGTAAACTATTTCCGTGGCAAGATCTTAGATAGTAAGCAATTGCCAGTTAACGTTACTGCATTTTCACCTGCATTTAGAAGTGAAGCAGGTTCAGCCGGTCGTGATACTCGTGGTTTAATTAGAATGCACGAATTCAGAAAAGTTGAAATGGTCAAGGTTGTTGATGAAGACAGCTCATGGGATGAATTAGAAAACTTAACTCACAATGCTGAACATTTACTTCAAAAGTTAGGTTTGCCATATCACGTTGTTGCATTATCAACCGGGGATGCAAGTTTTACTAGTGCCAAGACTTACGATCTTGAAGTTTGGATGCCTGCTCAAGATAAATACCGTGAAATTTCAAGTTGTTCAAACTGTACTGACTTCCAAGCTCGTCGTAGTCAAATTCGTTATCGTGATGAAAATGGTAAGTTACATTTAGCTCATACTTTAAATGGTTCAGGTCTTGCTGTGGGAAGAACTGTAGCTGCAATTTTGGAAAACTACCAAAATGAAGACGGAACCGTTAGAGTACCGGAAGCATTGCAACCATATATGCATGGTATGAAAGTTATTGAAAAGCAACCAAAGCTTGGTGAATAATCATTTAAGAGCTCTCTGAAAAAGGAGAGCTTTTTTTATATTGTAAAAAAATAAAAAAAGTGAAAAAAAGATACAAAAAAGTATTGCATTTTCAGAAAAAGAGAGTAATATATAAAAGGTCCTCTGAAAGATGTGGATAACTAATAAAAAAGCAGGAAAAAGTTATTGACAAGTAAGTCTAACCTGTGTATAATTATTAGCTGTGTTTGAGATTAGTAACGAAAAAGAACATCAAAACGAAAAAAGATGAAAAAATAAGTTGACAAGTCAAACACAAGATGATATATTTATAAA
>NZ_CANBCP010000021.1 GCF_947367085.1 uncultured Lactobacillus sp.
CTATTAATATTTTTAATTCATTACCACTCATATTATCCTCATTTCACTTTTAATAATATCTACAATTTAATTTTATCACTTTTAAAAAATAAGTAAATAAAAGGCTAATTACTTAAAAAATCTAGTAATTAGCCTTTTTAATTAAAGTCCAAACGGAATTTTATATAAGAAGATTCCGATAATTGCACCGACAGTAGGTGCAACAACAGGTATCCAGCCGTAGCTCCAGTGAGCGCCACCTTTTTTATTAGGAATTGGCAAAATTGAATATAAAAGACGAGGACCAAAGTCTCTTGCTGGATTCAAAGCAGGGCCGGTTGGACCACCTAATGCCATCACAAGTCCCATAATCAAGAATCCAACTCCGATATTAGCAATATCGACTGTTTCTTTAAAGAACATTCCTCGATACAAACCAATTGCTACAAACATTAAGACTGCAGTTCCAACAACTTCAGAAATAAATCCATTCCACTTGCTGTTTGTACAGTCACTAGTCGCAAAGCAAGTAAAGACAATATCTGAATTAGTAGATTCCTTAATGTGAGGCCAGTAAATTGCAAGGACTAATAATTGTCCACAAATAGCTCCTGCTAATTGACATAAAATATAAGGAACTACGTGACTCCATGGAAATGCTCCCGCAACTGCTTGAGCGATAGTGACAGCAGGGTTAATGTGGTTACCTGAAATTGAACCAAATAACATAGCTGGTAGCATTACTCCAAAACCAAAACTGAAGGCAATTAATAACCAACCACCATTGGCTTTGCCATCATGTGCATTTCCAGTTGTGCCTTTCAAAAATGAGTTGGCAACAGAGCCGTTTCCAAATAAAACTAAAATCAATGTACCGAAAAATTCGGCAACATACTTCAACATCCAAGAATGTTCCATAAGTACTTTTTCCTTCCTGAAAAAATAGATGAAAAATAAAATCGCAATCAAGATTATACCGAAAACAATGCAAGAAGAATAGCCTTATTTAAAGAAAATTTTATTTTTGTCATTCAGATAGGATTGCAATTTGGTAAAGAGATTTTGCATAATAGAAGTTGTTTAAAAAATGGGGAAGTTAAATGAATAAAAAACAAGTAACAATGGTAACGCTTGCCTTAATGCTGGGAAATGTTATGGCAGGTTTAGATGGAACGATTATTAATACGGCGATTCCGGCAATTGTTTCAGCTCTTCATGGAATTCAATTTATGGGCTGGATTGTTGCAATCTTCTTATTGGGGATGTCAATCTCGATTCCAATCTGGACAAAAATCGGAGAAAAAATTACTAACAAACTTGCTTTTGAGATTGCGCTAGTCTTGTTTATCTTAGGTTCAACTTTTGAAGGTTTGGCACCTAATATTTACTTTTTCTTGATTGCCAGGTTAGTAATGGGAATCGGAGCCGGCGGTATGGGATCGCTGCCCTATATTATCGCAGGTTACATTTTTCCAAATATCAAAAAAAGAACCCAAGTGTTAGGGTATTTGACAGCAAGCTTTAATGGAGCGGCAATTTTAGGACCACTGCTTGGTGGTTGGTTAATTGATGCCTTTTCTTGGCATTGGGTCTTTTATATTAATATTCCAATTGGACTTGTAGCAATTATTATTAGTCTGATTTTCTTTAAACCAGTAACTCCCAAGAAGACACCTATCTTTGATTTACTTGGTGCAACTTTATTAAGTAGTGGTTTAGTGGCATTTTTGCTTGGAATTCAATTGATCGGCTTAACAGCAGGCTGGATAGTAACAGGATTAATATTGTTAAGCTTGGTTTTGATTATTTTCTTTTTCTTGCACGAAGCCAAGGCGAAAAATCCCATTATTCCGCTGTCTGTGTTTAAGAATCGTGACTTAAATGGGGACTTTTTGTTATTTGCTTTTACGTGGGGAGCATTTATCGCAGTTAATACATACTTACCAATGTGGGCTCAGGCACTTTTGGGACTATCTGCACTTTTGGGTGGAATGACACTGATTCCGAATTCGATTGTTGAAATTATTGCTTCGCAAACAGTTGCTACCATTCAGGAGCACCTACGCACATTTACACTTGTGATGATTGGAATTATTGCAATGATGATTTCCTCAGCGGGATTATTTTTGGCAAACTTATCCACACCATTGTGGATGCTAGTTGTGATTGGTACTTTTTCAGGAATTGGTGTCGGCTTTATCTTTGTTGCATTGCAAGTAAAAGTTCAAATCGATGCTGGTTTAGAAGATATGGCCACAGCTACATCGACCTCATATTTAATTAGAATCTTGGCACAAACTGTAATGGCTGCCGTCTATGGTGTAATTATGAACGTAGCCTTAGCTCAAGGAATCAATAAACATCCTAACATTACAATGAATATGATGAATAAACTTAGTGATGCACGTTCTGCTCAAAGTCTGCCACAAGATTTAGTTCCACTAATGAGAAGGATTTTCCACATGGGGATTCATGAGATTATGGCGGTATCGTTTATCTTGTTGATAATTGCCACTATATTTAATTTTTACTTCAACTGGAAAAAGCCAATCAGAAAAAACTAAGATTTTAAATTTAAACTTGTTTTTACTAACTTTAGCAAGTATATTTTAGATGAGATTAGTAGTCTTAATTGTTGAACGCAATTGAGACTTTTTATTTGTGGAAAAGAGGGTGACCTATGACAAAGAAACAGACGAAAATGATCACATTCGCAATGGTTTTGGCTAACGTAATGGCCGGATTAGATAGTACGATTATTAATACAGCGATCCCGGCGATTATTGCTGATCTAAATGGTATCCAATTTATGGGCTGGATTATTGCAATTTTGCTATTAGGGATGTCGATCTCAATACCGATTTGGACTAAGGTCGGTGAAAAGATTGGTAATAAATTAGCCTTCGAATTATCAGCTTTATTTTTTGTTTTAGGCTCACTTTTTCAAGGCTTGGCTACTAACATGTACTTTTTCCTCTTTGCCCGCGCGCTAATGGGAATTGGAGCAGGGGGGTTAGGATCTTTGCCATACATCATGGCCGGCTTTATTTTTACTAATATTAAAGATCGTACCAAGATCTTAGGCTATTTAGGAGCAGCTTTTAGTGTAGCCGCAATTATTGGCCCGCTTGCTGGTGGATATCTTGTGGATACGCTGTCTTGGCACTGGGTCTTTTATATTAATATTCCGATTGGGCTAGGGGTAATCTTGTTATCGGTAATTTATTATCGGGAAAAACGCATTAAGTCAGCTGCACGTTTTGATTTCTTAGGAGCTTTCTTAATAGTCGCAAGTTTGATTTCTAGTTTACTAGGAATTCAGTTATTAGGCTTAATTAGCGGCTTTATTGTGGCAAGTTTAATAGTAGTTGGCTTAATTTTATTAGTTTTGTTTTTTAAGCATGAAGCTACTCATCCTAACCCTGTTGTCCCAATCTCAATGTTCAAAAATCGTGCTTTAGTTGGTGACTTCTTACTCTTTATCTTTAGTTGGGGTGCATTTTTAGCAATTAACACCTATTTGCCGATGTGGGCCCAAGGCTTACTTGGAACAACGGCCTTAATTGGAGGGATGACACTGATTCCCAATTCACTTGTGGATATTGTGGGAACCTTGGTTGTAAATCCATTGAAAGAGCGCTTTTCCACAAGAAATTTGATTTACATGGGGATAATTTGTATGCTTATTTCTTCATTGGGACTGGCAATTGCACCAAGTGATACTAATATTTGGTGGCTTGCAATAATTGGTACTTTTTCTGGATTTGGTGTTGGCTTTATCTTTGTCTTACTTCAGATCAAAGTTCAAATTGATGCCAGTGAAAAAAATATGGCGCCAGCAACGTCATTATCTTATTTAATCAGGATATTGGCGCAAACAATTATGGCTGCCGTATATGGGGTGATTATGAATATGGCATTAGCTGCCGGTGTGCAGAATCACCATGCAATTACGATGGATATGATGAATAAGCTCAGTGATGCGCGTTCTGCCAAGAGTTTACCGCAGTATTTATTACCATCAATGAGACACATTTTCCATAATGGTTTACAAGAAATTATGCTGTGTTCAACCGCTTTGCTTTTAATCACGTTGGTCTTAAATGCAATTTACAATAAGAAAAGATCTAAATGAAAACTTGCTTTTTTAATCAAAGAGATTTTAAATTAGATAGGTAATATCGTTTAGTTAATTAGAAAAGAAGGATTTTTATTTTAGACGAACAACCCGCCCGATGGGGCACAAGAGATTATTATCGTGTTAAAAAGTTATACTATCAAGCTTTTCCCGAGTGGGAAAGATTTTCTTGGTGGTCAATGTTAGTCATGAGTATGCGTAAGAGATTGAAGATTCACGCTATTTATGACCAAGACACGTTCGTAGGGATGACAATTTATTTTGTCAGTGACAAGACAGTTTATCTGGCATATTTAGCTATTGATCCTGCACTGCGTGGGTGCGGCTACGGCAGTAAGATTTTGCAAATGCTCGAAAGTAAATATCGAGACCGACAAATCGTGCTTGATATCGAGCCGCTTAATCCAGATGCAGATAACTATCGTCAGCGAGTTAGCCGGCTTAAGTTTTACCAAAAAAATGGCTGGCGCAGAACTCACCAAATGTTAAAAGATCAAGATGGTCAATTCGAGGCCTTAGTGGATAATACTTACTTTGATAAGCAGGATTTTGCGAAGACTTTGAATGAGATGAGCTGGGGATTTTATCAATTTAAAATTGAAAAATAGAAATTAAAAAGCAAATGTCATAGATCGACATTTGCTTTTTGCATATACGCAATTATTTCTTGCTTCTTTGATTTTTATTATATTTATGTATTTTGATAATTATGTAGATATCAGCAATTAAAATACAGATTGTAATAATGGCTACGACTGCTTTGAGAGCTAGACTTTCGGGATGCCAACATAAGGCGACAATAATCCAAAGCATGGTTAAGACAGCTACAGCGGCTCTATATTTCTTTTTCTCATCCATTTTGCTCACCCGTTTTCTAAGAAAAGAACTCCTCACCTAAATTATAATTCTTTTTTTGGGGGGGATAAAAGCCACTATTATGGACTATTTTTGCATATACGCAGCAAGCAATTGTTGGTAATTACTAGTTAATTCAATTGACCCGATATCATCAAGTGCAATCATTTGAGTATTTGCAGATAATTGATAGTCTTCGATATTTTGAAAGCTGATCGTATGATCATTAATTGCTTTTATAATACCAATATTAGGATTATCAAATTTAATATTATCAACAGCTATTAGTTGATTGGGTTTGAGATATTCATTAAAAGAATCTAATTCAAAATCTGTTTTTAGATTACGTATGTTAAAAGTATTATTTTGCAAATGATAATTCATCGCAAATTGATAATAATCAAGCTGCGTACTCGAAGTAGTCAGATGAACGAGATGTTTTTTAGCAATTAAATATATGCCATCTAATTGGCCAATATCATTTAAAGCTGCTAAAAGAAGATAGTTGTCATTTTGCTTTATGATTTTGCCAATATAGAAACTTTCAAAGCGTGTATCATCTTGATAATCGAGATGAACTTCAACTAAATCTTGGTTAGATCTACTGCTTTCAGTCGTCAGCCATGCATTTAGAATGTTATGCTCAACTGAATTAAATGAAATAGCGATGATCTCATTTAGATTAATAAGCAGGGGAAATTAGTTTAGCTGATAGTTCTTATCGATTTCTTTTAACACTATTTGAGTGTCATTAACCGAGTCAATTTTGCCGGTATAAGTTACATCATTTTGACTAGTAAGGCTGATGATAGGGTTGATATTCTTAATTTGAGAAAGTAAGTCAGATAGGCTAGTCCATTTTAAGTTTGTTAGCTTGTTCGCGTTCTTTTTAAGGTCAAAGGGATCAAGCAAGTTATTGTTTTGTTTTTGAAAATTGTAGAATTCAGTTTCTTGGCTATCGCTATTTTCTTCAATAGACCTATTTCTAAATAAATGGATATTAGTATAATAGCCGCTGTCGTCAAGAGTTAAAAAAGTGCTCCACTGCGAAGTTTTTGTAAGTTTTTTTCCTAAGTAGGAGTGTTCAAAATCAGAGGGGAAGGTAATTGTCGTTAGCATAGTTAGATTCTCCTAAAATTATTTTTAAAAAATATATCATTTAAAGACCCTTTTGGTCAATAAAAAAGAGCCATTCGGCTCTTTGAAAAATCTATTGATAAATCTTTCCTTCTTGTTTTTCATGCTTTTTTTCTTCTAAGGCTTTTTCACTAGCAGCCTTTTTTGGCAAGATCCAGTTAAGCAGCATCCCCATGATAGTTGATAAGGCCACTGAAGTTAATTGGAATGAGCCTAATTGTAAGTACGCACCACCGATGCCGACAACTAAGATAACTGAAGCAATTAACATGTTGCGTTTTTCGCCAAAGTCAATCTTGTCATCAACTAAGATCTTTAATCCGTTAGAAGCAATTGTTCCAAATAATAAGAATGAAATTCCGCCGATAACTGGCATTGGGATTGATTCAATTAAAGCTGCAATTTTACCAATGAAACTAAAGATAATCGCAAATACGGCTGCCCCTGCTAGTACCCAAACTGAGTGAACTTTAGTCATTGCTAATACTCCGATATTTTCACCGTAGGAAGTGGTAGGAGGACCTCCGATGAAACCAGCAATAATTGTTGATAAACCGTCTCCCATCATTGTGCGGTGAAGGCCAGGATTTTTGAAGAAGTTACGTTTAGTTAGAGAGTTAAGAACCATAATATGGCCCATGTGTTCAGTCATCGTAACAAAAGCAATCGGCGCCATAGTCAAAATTGCCGCAGGATAGAATTTTAATTTATAGCTAATGCCAGGTAATTCTAAAGCAGGTAGCGAGAACCAAGCTGCTTTTTGTACTCCAGAAAAATCAACGATTCCTAAGATGCAAGAAAGGATGTAGCCGCAGACAATTCCGAGCATAATTGATACTAAACTAGTAAAGCCTTTAAAATACATTTGGAAAAAGAGTGTCATCACTAAAGTGAAGATTGCTACTCCAAAGTAAGTCAGATTGTACTTAGCGCCTTTCATCATTGCATCGTTAGCAGCCGTCGTTGCTAATGACAATCCAATAACGATAATGATCGGTCCGACCACAATTGGAGGCAGGACTTTATTGACCCAGCCTGATCCAACTTTGGCAATAATAATTGCAACTACTACATAAACTAACCCTGCTGCAATAGCACCTTGTGCGATAGCTGGGTAGCCATCCATTTTCATCAAAGCTTGCATTGTTGCAACAAAGGCAAAGCTTGATCCTAAATAAGCTGGGATCTTAAAGTGCGTTAGCAACATATGTACTAATGTACCTACACCAGAAGAAAGCAAGGCGATACTTGGGTTAATTCCAACTAAAATTGGAACTAATACAGTTGAACCAAACATTGCAAACATATGCTGTAAAGACAAGAGAATTCCTTGTCCCATCCCTGGTTTTTCATAGACATCTAAGATGGCATCGTCATTGTGAAAAGGCTGTTTACTCATGAAAAATCTCCTGTTTATTTAGAAACAATTGCAATTGAATCATCGCTATCGACTTCAGTTAGGGCAACTCTAACTTCTTCATTCATTGCAGTTGGGATGTTTTTGCCGATAAAATCAGGTCGAATTGGAAGTTCACGATGTCCGCGGTCAACTAAAACTGCTAAATTGATTTTAGCTGGACGACCTTGGTCCATTAACGCGTCAAGGGCGGCTCTAATTGTTCTACCTGTAAACAACACATCATCGACTAAGATTACCTTTTTACCAGTAATATCAAAGTCTAATTGCTGGTCGTGAATCATTGTATCTTTTTCGGATTTTGATAAGTCATCACGATAATGAGAAATGTCGAGCGCGCCAACAGGGATGTCGACACCTTCCAAGTTTTTCAAATTCTTAGCAATTCTCTCAGCTAAATAAAGACCGCGAGTTTTAATTCCAACTAAAACTAAGTCGTTAACACCTTTATTGCGTTCGACGATTTCATATGTCATCCGCATTAAGGCACGTTTGATTCCGACGCTATCAATGATTTGTTTTTCCATAAATTATCCTTTCTTAGATGACCAAACAAAAAGACCATCTGAACCTGAGTCCAAGATGGTCTATGCTGAATATGGTTAAAAAGATACTAAAGAGTATTTTTCAACAAAGCGCAGACGTCCTTCTTAGCCTCACGGGACTAACTGTTAAAGGTCATCAATAATATTTGTTTATATTTAACTATTTTTTGTGATAGCTGTCAATATCTGTCTTTAAAAATCGAATGTCCAGCTGATTGAGCGGATAAAACTATCATTAGCTACTAATAAACTTGCATTTAAGTCATCTCCACTAACTGGCGGATTTTGTGCTTCGAGCGTGACACCATCATAGCGACCGATATTTTTAGCGACACCTGTGTGATTAAAATGGTTAGCCGTATAAACCACAACACTAGGTGCATCTGTCGTCATTGTTAGTTTTCGACCGGTTTTAGGAGAAATGATTTTAGCACAAGAGCGCTGGCTATTTAAGATAAAGGGATGGTTAAGACCATGCTCGCGTCTGATTTCAGGCTCTTTTGAATCTAAGATATCGCCTAATCTTGTTGGCTTTCTCATATCAAAAATGGTGTTTGTAACTTTTTTCATCCCTAGATAAGGTAAACTTTCGTTATCTAGTGGCAAATAATAGTCGGCATCGATTTGCATCTGCAAGTCTTTAACATCTGAATTTGGTCCATCTAGTCTAAAGTAAACATGGTTGGTAGGATTAAAGATAGTCAATTGATCACTAAAGGCAAATATATTGTAATCAAGACAATTATCATTATCTAAAGTGTAAGTAACTTCAATTTTTAGGTTGCCAGGATAATTATTATGCCCATCAAAATCAATTAAGCTAAAAGTTACTTGTACAAATTCGGCATCTTCTTCAACTCTTAACTTACTGGTGTTCCAGACCATCGTATCAATACCGCTGCCGCCGTGGATATGGTTATTTCCGTCATTAATCGGCAATTCAAGAGTGTGCTTACCTAAATTTACGCGCCCGACAGTGCCACCTAAAAAGTTTCTTTCTTTAGAATAATCTAGCGCAGTCGGAAGCGACAGAATAACATTTTCTAATTGACCATCCTTATTTGGAAGTAAGATTTGTTTTAAAGTTGCTCCATAATTCAGCAATTTTACAACCATCCCATTATCGTTAGTGAGGGTATATTCACAATAATCTTTGCCGTTTTGATATGCATAGTGGTTGGTTTCGATTTTCATATTTTAACCTCAAAAATCTGATAATATCTCTTTTCAAAATAATTATAAGATAGCAGGCAGTCTTAATGTTAGTTTAATTAGTAAAAATTAAGATGGCATATTCTTTGTATTTAGTGGCGTGAGGCGCTATTGTGAGATTGAAGAATGAAGAAAGGAGTTAATGTATGATTAATCTAGAAAAAATTAGAAATAAGAATTTGCCATTAACAAAAAATGGACATGTTGCTTCCTATATTCCAGCCTTAGCTAGAGTTAAAGCTGATCAACTAGGAATTGTTATTTACGACTTAGACAGTAATCAATTACAGTCTGTTGGCCAAAGCCAAGTTCGCTTTGCGATAGAAAGTATTTCTAAAGTAATTACTTTGCTTTATGCAATTAAACAACGCGGCTTTGAGGAAGTGAATAGTCGCGTCAATACTAGACAGTCCGGCTTTGCTTTTAATTCAATTTTGAATCTAGAAATTGAACATGAAAAAAAGCCGCTCAATCCCTTTATTAATGCTGGTGCGATTATGACTACATCGCTGATTAAGCCGCAAGATAATCTAACGCCGTTTGAACAAATTCTAGCTTTTGCTCAGGAAATATGTCATGATCCAGAACTAAGCTTAGATGAGGAAATCTTTTATTCTGAAGATGAGACTGGCGACGTCGATCGCTCTTTGGCTTATTATTTAAAGGCTCATATGATGATCCAAGATAATGTTACTGATAGTTTGAGAACTTACTTTAAGCAATGTTCAATGAAAGTTACAGCAACTAGTTTGGCTAATTTAGGCGCGGTTTTGGCTAATGATGGGATCAAGCCATGGGATAATGAAAGAATTATTTCTAGCCAAGCTGCTACATTTGTGAAGTCTTTAATGATGACAACGGGTTTGTACAATGAGTCAGGCGTTTATTCTGCTCGTATGGGCTTGCCAACTAAAAGTGGAGTGGGTGGCGGCTTAATGTCAGCTGCTCCTCACAAGTGTGGAATTGGCGTCTTTAGTCCGCCGCTAGATAAAGATGGCAATAGCGTTGCTGGATTAAGTGTTTTGAATGAACTCAGTGATGAATTGAATCTTGATATTTTCAAATAAAGTTATTTTGAAAATAAATAGTCATTTAGTTATTAGGATATACGAAAAGCCCCGCAAAAGTATTTTTACTTTTGTGGGACTTTTAGTTTAACTATGAAGATGAATACTAATTTTGAAGGCGGTCAGTATTGATTGAAAAGCTCAAGCGTGAGTGGGTTAAGCCTGTCTTTACTAACTTTCCAATAGTATTCATTGATAATGCGAGCATTGCTGCAGCATTCTTTTCATTAGCTTCTGTCAGGTAATGAGTAAGCTTTTGATCTGTGAGCTTAGATGCTTGCTCATCAGTTTGGTGAACTAATTCGTTTCCTAATTGGTCGGCAGCTGGTAAAAATCCATCTAGTCCGATCAATAAACTCTTCAATTCATCATAAGCGGGTTGAATTAAAGCTGCGACAGTTCTAGTCTGCCAGTAAGCTTGGTTGATATCATATTTATCAGTAGTGTTGGTATAAGCTATTGCAGTACCGTTTGCGTTGGCATAAAAAGGAACATAGGGGTTAAATGCCGTTGGCGCAAAGTTAAACCAAGTAATAGCTGCGTAGTCTTTAGGAACGTTATTTCTAATTTCTAAGATGTGAGATTCAGCACAGCGTGCCATTGAAATAGGGCGAAACTTTGTCTTTTCTGGGCTGTCACCAAGTGGATCATAAATTGTTTCATTATAGTGGGAACTTAAAATATAAGCAACATCTTCATGCTTTAATTTTCTACCTGGGGTGAAGGCAAAATCTAAAGCATTGCTAGTGGGACTTGATGCATGGTGACCTAGGTAATTTTGACCAAACCAGACACGGGGAGTGTTGTAACAATGGTCACGCGCATTATCTGTACCAAAAATGTGACGGAAATTAAATCCTGTTTCATCTGGATTGAGATGATATTTCTTAACAAATTCTCTCAATCCATCTGCCCACATAAAGTGGGTTGGATCATCAAAATCAATTTCTTGTTCAGAAACTTGGTTAGCAATTACTGCTGCTTTGTCATCTGGAAGTCTTGTAGCAGCCCACCAGTGACCAGTAGGAATCTCCATATACCAAATCTCATCCTTATCACTGAAGATAATGCCATTTCCTTCGTGTGAACCATATTGGGCAATTAATTTACCTAATCGTTGGACTCCTTCACGAGCACTATGGATGAAAGGTAAAACAATACTTAATAAAGCATCTTCACCAATACCATTATCTACTAAAGGATCTAGAGCAAGAACTTGAGGATTACCATAAATACTTTCTGTTGCACTCATCGCAACATTGGCACTATTAATTCCGCATTCGCCGAATTGACCATGCTTTTTATAATTTACGAAGGGTGCCATCTGGTATCTTAAAGCGTCACTGGGAAGTGGAATATCCACTCCACTCACATAAGAGTGGAAAGTTTGTTTTTCACTCTTAGCTGGTACCATAATAAACTTAACTGGCACATTGCAGACCTCTGCATCGCAATCACGCGCAATTAGAGTCGAGCCATTGATTGTGGCTTTTTTACCAACAATAACAGTTGTACATGCCATAAAAATCCGACCTTTCCCTAAATTGGGTTAAATGCGTTGTAGTAAGGAAGAACAACAGGTTCTTTTTCGTAGTCTTTAAGTTGTTCGTCAGTCAAGTATTTCTTGTTTACAACTGTTTCGTAGGTGTATTCATCCATCCAGTCTTCACCCATCATGAAGTAGCCGTTGTGACCAACTTTGTCACCCCATGAGTTTTGGATCTTCCAGTTAACTGGCTTGTTATCTCTAAGATCAACACCAGAAATTAACATTGCGTGAGTTGGAAGACTTTCACCATATTCAAAACGCTCAGTCTTGTTCTTACCAAGAGTAACACCAAATGAACGCTTCCAGTCATAGACATCTAATTCAAGTGAACCAGTTGGGTTATTCCATTCTTGTAAAACGTCACAGCCAAACCATACTGGCATGCCATCTTTCAATTGGTTAATAACCATCTTCTTCATTTCATCCATTGAAACATTGAGGTAACGATTTTCAATACCGTCAACCATATTCTTAGAAGTATCAATAGTGTAAGATTGGTTGTACTTGTAGCCATGACCAGGTAAGTTCATTATTTCAACATAGTCTTCTAAGTTGATATCAACGAACTTCTTGAAGAATTCCATAGGAGTAACTTCACCTAAGTCGTGGAATTGATTGTTTTCGTCACGGTATGAGTAGTGGAATTTTTCTGGAGGAGTACCTAATGAAATTGCTAAGATCTTGTAGTTTTCTGAGTTCAAGCGACGAAGTTCACTTGCTAATTTTTCGTCACTTGCATCACTGTTAACCATGTCACGCAATTTCATGGCATCTTTTTGTAATTTACGGTTGAACATGAAGTTCAATTCATTTGAGTTTGCGCTAACAGCGTTTTCACCCATAACTGACATTGGAACCATACCGTATTTTTCAATTAAACTTACGATTAAGCTCCAGTCACCACCATCTTGTTGAGGAGTCTTTAATAACCATCTTACGAAACGGTCGGATAAAGGCTTATCAGCGGTATCAATGATGTTGTGGTAGAAGTAATTAGCTTTTTCCAACTTGTCATAGAAGAATTCAAAGTCAGCTGAAAGTTTAAAGTTCTTTACATGGTGCTGCTTTTCAATGTGGAAACGAATAAAGTTTAATGCTGAAAACATCCAGCAACGTCCAGACTTCTTTTGGTCTAGAGGCTTGTCAGAGTCAACATCAATTGAAAACATAAATGGGTGTTTTTCAATTACGCTTTTATCGGTAATTGATTTCTTGATCCCATTTTGCAAAACAGCGTTTTGAGTGTTACGATATTTATCATTTTCAAGAAAATCTGATCTCATTTGCTTGAGATCTTCAGGGTCTAAATTTTGTAACATGTTATGTATCTCTTTTCTTCTAAATAAAAATTATTTATCTCCACTAGCTGAAGGTGCAGACTCAGTAGCTTTAAGTTCAGTAGGAGAGATTTGTTGATCTGGTTTATAAGACCGCTTAATTGGCATACCCATTGGGTTTTGATTGTCACACATTACTGTTGTAGGAATGTTAGACAAAGCTTTACCAGGTTTCTTCAAACCTTCAACTTCCCAAGTAAATGGGGAGAATTTGTTGGTTGGATCAACCCAGTTTTGGTGCTTCTTTGATAGTTGGTACATGATGAAGCAAATACCAAGAACAATGGCAACTAAAATTAAAATTACAGAAACGTAAACTATAGGAGAACCTACTTCTGCCTTAACTTGTGCAGGTGGCCAAATGGCTAGCACAATTCCGAATACGGAAGACAAGATTCCCACACCACCGACTAACCATGCTCCGAACATTCCACCAGGAACTTTGAAGGAACGTGGCCGATTTGGCTGATCATAACGTAACCGTAAGAAGGTAATAAACATTAAAACATAATAGAATAAATATAATACAGTGATAGTTTGGGTAAGCAAAATTACGAATCCTTCGACATTTGGAAGTAATTTTACTAAGTAGGCAATAATAGTTGTTCCTGCAATTTGTGTATACATTAAGTGAGCAGGCATATTATTCTTATTCTTTTCTTGGAACCATTTTGGTAAGAAACCACTACCACCAGCTTGTCCTAACATAAATGAAGGACCAGACATATTGGTAACGACCATAGCTACAGTGTTGCAAAGCAAAGCCCAAACTAATACCATGTACAACCATGGCATACCAATAGTTGAGCCAAGTACTCTAAATACTGAATATAAAGTATAAAGAACATTGATTTGCTTTTCTGGAATAATCATAGCAATGATGACAGTACCAATTACGAAGATCAAAAAGGCTAAGATAACTGAAATAAACATTGCTTTAGCAAAGTCTTTTTGAGGGTGACGCAACTGCTTAATGTGAGCTGCATTCATATCAATACCTGTGTAAGAGAAGAATACTCCGGCCGCTAGAGCTAACGTACTCATCCCGTTCCACTTTGGTACTAAACCTTTAAAGTCCATTGGAATAACTGGTTGGTGTCCTTGAGCAACCCAGACAATGGCTAAAATAATCATTACTGCTAAAGGAATCAAACTACCAATGATAACCCCATATTTAGCAAGGTTAGCAAAGGCTTTAATTCCTTTGGTTGCTAAGAATGTCAAGAACCAGTAGAACAATACCCATCCAGTCATAATTAAAACTTCGTGTTGTGGATTTTGTGCAAATTTAACGGCGGCATCATAGTTTGGAGTATAGAACAAGATAGTCGCTGTAAAACTTGGCATCGCAATTCCGAAGTTTAACATTGTTTGGAACCATAAAATTAACAAACAAGTAAGTCCCCAGCCTTTACCTAAGCCTTCGCCTACCCATCTGAAAATGCCTCCACGTTCACTCCAACCGGATGCTAGTTCGGCGGCAACAAGTGCTGTAGGAATGAAGAATAAGATCGCACCAATAGCGAAGTATGTTACTGAAGCTAATCCATAGAATGATTGTTGAACATCATTTGCAAGACCAGCTACCATGGAGACGTTCATCATGGTCAAAGCTAAGACTGAAATATAGACCTTCTTTTGTTGGGTCTTATTATTAACCATAAAAACATCAACTCCTTAAACAGATAAAGTTTTTCTAATAAGATGTTGGACAGTTATTATGTTTTTCATGTTAATTAAAGAGTTATAAATTATGGATCAAATACAAATCTTTAATAATTGGCGCTTTCTAGAAATTAAGAACCAGAAAGGAGCACAATATATATTCTGTATATTTTTAACAGAAAATATAAATCTACAAGTTCGCCATCAATTAGAAAATTTATACAATTATGAACAGATATATGTAATTACTCATAAGCTAGCTAATAATCTATTCACTGTGAGCGTAGTTCATTTCAGCACCTAAAAGCAAATAAAAGAGACTAAGTGCTTAAAGTTTTTTTGATAAGCTCATTTTCTTGCAAAAGTAGTGGGGCAGGATCTATCCTGAATCTATAAGTGTATTCATTTATAGATTTAATTATAAAGATCCAATATTTTACATGAATATATGATGGCATCTATAACGATGACCTATTTTTGAAATCTATATTAATATTTAATTGAATAGCAACTATTTATAGATAAATAATTTTATTCATCATTCGATTTCTTTTATTTGCTTTTAAAATTTCTTATGACTATTCTTGAGTTGAGAGCTAACGACATATTAATTCAGATAGCTAATAAAAGGTGGTAAGAAATATGGGAAAGACAAATTCGCCCAAAAAGCTGACATTTATGTCTATCTACTTTTTAGGGATTAACGGAATCATTGGTTCAGGTGCTTTCTTGCTTCCACAAGCAATGTATAAAGACATGGACCTTTTAAGTGTAGTAGTTTTACTTTCAGCTGCCGTAACAGTTAGTTTAATTGCTTTGTGTTATGCAGATTTAGCAAGTAGATTTACGGGATCAGGTGCTGCATGGCTATATTCATATAATGCATTCGGGAGATTTGCTGGTTATGAATTAGGTGTGTTTACTTGGTTTTTGGGATGTTGTACTTATGCGGCAGAAATAGTTGCCTTTTTAACAACGCTAAAAAGTTTTGTTCCTGCTTATAATCAAACTTCCATTTATTTTGCTACAGGAATTGGATTGATCATTTTATTCTCAATTATCAATTTCTTTGGACGTTCTTTGGTGAAGTTGATTGATAATACTTCGTCATTTGCAAAACTAGCAACGATCATTATCTTTATTATAGTTGGTATGTTCTTTATGCATACAGCTAACTTCCATCCTGTACTGCCTGCAGCTGCTGCTAAAGGTGTTGGGCCATTCTTCCATCATTTTGGTGCAGCTTTTAGTGTTGTATTCTATCTATTTAGTGGATTCTCATTTATTCCAATTGCTGCATCTCAAATGAAAAATCCTGCTAAAAATATTCCACGGGCATTAATTGCCGTGATGGTTAGTGTAAGTATTCTGTATACTTTGATGCTATTAATTGCGATTGGTATTTTGGGCGACAAGATGTCTTTGTATACTATTCCAGTTGCAAATGCCTTCAAAGCTGCTGTTGGTGATTGGGGATATATCTTAATTATTGTCGGTGTTTTACTAAGTATCTTTGGTGTGGCATTTACTTGTTCCTTTAATACGCCTGCGTTAATTGCTTCCTTGTCTTTGGAACACCAACTTTTACCACCATGGGTTGGTAAGAAAAATCACTTTGATGCTCCATGGGTTGGTATTTTATTAACAGCCGCCGTAACACTCTTACTGATAACTCAATCCTATCTATTCTTAGTAGGATGTATTGTTTTAGCATCATTTGTTCAGTATGTTCCTTCAATTTTTGCAGTAATTAAATTTAAGCACACTAATGAATATCCAAATCATGGATTTAAATTACCTGGTGGCTATACAATCCCAATTTTAGCTTTATTAGTAGCTTGCTACTTAATCTTTAACTTCACTTGGGAAACTATCTTACTAGCCATTGTTGTTGCCGCAGCAACCGCTGTTTTATACTTCTTCCTTGGTAAGAAGCGTTTAGCTAAAATTGGTGGAATTCCAACATCTGTTCGTGAGCAAAAGAATCATCAACAAATGAAGACTCCAAAAAACAACAATTAAATAGTTTTAATAAAGAAAAGGACCATTCGCTAATAAGCAATAGCGGATGATCCTTTTTGGTTAGTTTAAATTTTTAACAACGTTAAAGTTAAAGAGAATGAGGTTCACGATAACGATTGCTGCAGTGACAATAAAAACCATACTATAACTGGAAATACCAGCAACAAATGATCCTAATAATGGTCCAACAATGTTACCGATGTACATGGCACTTTGATTCCAAGAAAAAATTCTTCCCGTCACAGCAACTGGGGAATTCTTAGTTAAGAGGGTTTGTACTTGAGGAAATAGGCAAGCATCTGTAAAGCCAACTAAGAATCTTAAAATCCCCAATTGCCAAGTGTTGTGAACAAAGGCAGTTAAGAAAAATAAAATTGTAGCTCCAATAAAACCACCAATAATGATTTTATGAGTACCAATTCTATCTCCTAAAGCTCCAAAGCGCGAGGCTGCTAAAAAGGTGGCAATTCCCGGAAGAGCTGCGATCACTCCAGAGACAAAGACGACATCACCATGACCATTCATCAATTGTTTAACATATAAAGAAACAATAGGATTGATGGAATTGTTAGCAGCTTGAATAATCAGCGTTGTCAAAAGTAATCCGAAAATTAAAGCAGGAGAACGTAGAGTCTTTATTACGCCACTTGCCTTATCCAATTTCTTTTCGGTAATAGGTTTGAATCCTTTTTCGTGAACAAAGAATAAACACAGTAGAAAGGAAATCATTAATAAGATACCGGTAATAAAAAAAGTTACTCGGTAACTAAACGCCGAAGCAAGTGCCCCACCTAAAAATGGTCCAAGTAAATTCCCAGCAGTAAATGCTGAGGCCATTGTACCAAGAGCTTGACCAGATTTTTCTTTAGGTGTTTCGGTTGCGATTAAGGCATTGGAATTAGAGACAAATCCCGCAAATACCCCTTGGAGCATTCTTAGAAAGAATAACTGCCAAACATTTGTTACCAGTCCCATTGCCCCTAAAACAATAGACATCCCAAGTGATGCCCGCAAGATCATTAACTTACGGCCCTTTTTATCAGCTAACTTTCCCCACCAAGGAGAAATGACCGCTGAAACAAAATAGACACCTGAAAAGATAAATCCTGACCAGAAATTTAATTGTTTATGGGTAAATTTACCTAGAGTATCAATATATAAAGGTAAAAAGGGCATAATCTCAGAAAAAGCAATACCAGCAATAAAAACCGCTACTGATAAGATATAGAGATTTCTTTTCCAAATCGGTTTTTCTTTTTTCATAGACTATCCTTTCTGTATTACGCGTTCAAGATTGTCGGAGATTTGTTCCAATTTCTTAATAGTATCTGAATCAACGCTACCCATTGCTTCATTCAATTCTTCGAAAGAAGAGTTGACCTCTTTTAAAACTTTCTTACCAGCAGCAAGTAGATAGAGGCGTTTTTTGAGTCGATTATTAGGATCAACTCTGCGTTCAATCATTTGCTTTTTTTCTAGTAATTTAACCACGTTGGTAAAACTGGCAGGCTGATAGATTAAGTATTCAGCGACTTCTTTTTGAATGCAGCCAGGGTGTTTTTCGATATAACGCAGTACATGAGCATGCGACATGCGCAAATTAAGAGGGGCTAAGCGCTCGTTAATCATTAGATTTTCTAATTTGCCGATGTGATAGAGTAAGTTCCCTAATTTTCTTTTTTTTGTTGTCATTTCTGCCCTCTGATTAGTTGTAAATACAAATAGTACTTTTTCTATTATAACGTATTTAATTGTAATTACAACTAGTTGTAAGACAAGTATATGTATAAAAAAGCTTCTGATAAACAGAAGCTTAAAAATTATTCTTTGAATTGTGTATGAACGTATTCAGCATACAGGGGAGTGGACTTAATTAATTCTTTGTGAGTGCCATGTCCAGATACTGTTCCATGGTCAATAAAGTAAATACAATCTGCATCAACAATTGTGCTCAAGCGGTGGGCTATAACTAACGTCATTCGATTTTTCATTAATTCACCGAGTGCTTTTTGAACCATTGCTTCGGATTCCGAATCAAGGCTGGCAGTAGCTTCATCAAGCATCAAGATATCAGGGTCTCGTAAAAAGGCCCGGGCAATCGCAATTCTCTGGCGTTGACCACCAGAAAGCTTAATTCCTCGTTCACCAATTTCTGTTTCGAGTTGGTTTTGCAT
The DNA here is from genome assembly GCF_947367085.1 of uncultured Lactobacillus sp. Classification (GTDB taxonomy): domain Bacteria; phylum Bacillota; class Bacilli; order Lactobacillales; family Lactobacillaceae; genus Lactobacillus. The sequence goes on from NZ_CANBCP010000021.1 coordinate 19,098, forward strand.
TTCTGAAACAAACCCATCGGCATATGCCATTTTTAAAACATGCCAAAGTTCTTTTTCGGTTACTTTGCGAGTCAATCCATAAGTTAGGTTCTGTCTAATAGTGCCCGGCATCATTGGAGAATCTTGCCCAACTAAACCAATTTGGTTACGCCAATAAGTTAGGTCGATTTCATCAATATTAGTAGAGCCAATAACGATTTTACCGCTGGTTGGCTTGTAAAATCTTTCGATTAAAGAAAAGATTGTCGATTTTCCTCCACCAGAAGGCCCGGCAAAGGCAACAATTGTATTCGGTTTTACTTCTAAGTTGATATTATGCAGAATTTGATTGCCTTCTTCATAAGAAAAGCTGACATTTTCTGCCTTGAGAGCTTGGCCTTCAATGTCGGGCTTTTTAGAGGCACTACTTTTTTCATTATCAATCTGCAAGACTTGTTCGATACGTTTAGTTGAACCACTTGTTTTGGAAAGTTCATTGAAGAATTGGCTAATCGTAAATACAGGTGCAAGTAATTGGAATAAATACATTAAAAATGAAATCAAAGCTCCCATACTCAAGCTATGGTTCATAACCCTGATTGCACCATAACCTAATAAGCCTAGGAAGAGAACCATCATTACCATGTTCATCAGTGGAATCATGATTGAGTTTAACATGGCTTCACGCATCCCAATTTCATATAGGGTGTGGATTTCTTTATCACCATTAGCAGATTCGATTTTTTCACTGTTAGATGATTTTACCAAGCGAATCTCGCTTAAGACGTTGGTTGCATTACTTGAAAATTTAGCCAGGGCATCTTGGCGAGCTAGTCCAATTTTAATTGAACGCTTTAAAACAGGCCGTAAAGCTAAAGTAATTAAAGGAACAGCTAAAAAGATAATTAAGGTCATCTGCCAGTCCATCGTGATCATGATAACTAATGAACCAAAGAACTGCAGAATTGAGGTAATTGAATTAGGAAGAGTATTAGCAAGTAAGTTTTTAACTTGGGAAGTATCATTTACTAAGCGTGAGCTTATTTCACCAGTTTGGGTATCATCAAAATATACGACTGGTAAATGAAGATATTTTTTCCAAAGTTGATTTCTTAATTTGGCAACAACATCTTCACCAAAGATCCCTAAGACCACGCCTGCTAAAGCACTTAAAACAGTCCCACTAATAAACAGAACTATTAATAAGGTAACTAAAGTTGCAGTGATGTGGTTGAAATCATTAACAAAATCTTTTGCTAGTTGAGGAACGATTAGGTTAGCAGCAGTTGCAATTATACCTAAAAAGATCCCCAAAACTAAACGCCAGTAATGTGGGTGAACACTATTAATTAAATAAACAAAACTATGAAAGTTAAATTTTGTCTTTTGATCGCTATTATTTTGCGTGTTAGATGGCATCCCATCGCCTCCAAATTGATATATGAAAGTGCGGTTTAACTTGTTTTATTAAATCACATCTCAAGATAGGAGACAACTTCAGAAAGTAGAAGCAGCAAGTAACTATACTATATGAATATAGAGCGAGCCTTGACTGCTTACTATACTAGGTATAAAATAAACCTTTATGTCTTGCTTAAATTAGCAAGTAGGTAAGGGGTATTAATTAATGGAAAATAATAGTGCTCAAAAGACCTTCTTTGGTCAGCCAAGAGGTCTGTCAACATTATTCTTTACTGAAATGTGGGAAAGATTTAGTTACTACGGCATGCGTGCCATCTTAATCTTTTACATGTACTATGCAGTTAGCGCTGGTGGGCTGGGGATGTCTCAAACACAAGCAGCATCAATTATGTCAATTTATGGCTCGCTTGTTTATTTATCTAATGCCATTGGTGGCTGGCTCTCAGATCGTGTTTGGGGACCTAGAAGGACCGTCTTTATTGGCGGTGTGTTAATTATGATTGGACACATCGTTTTATCAATACCTTGGGGCTTAGTCGGATTATATCTGTCAATTGCCTTTATTGTATTAGGAACTGGTTTACTTAAGCCGAACGTTTCTGACATGGTGGGTGGTCTTTATTCTTTAGATGATCGCAGAAGAGATGCGGGATTTTCGATTTACTTTTTCGGAATTAACTTAGGTTCTGCGATAGCACCTATTTTAGTGCCTTGGGCAAGTGACGGATTTGGGATGCACTTATTTGGCAATCAGACTAACTTTCATGCCGGCTTTTCACTAGCAGCTATCGGGATGTTTATTGGGCTTGTTCAATATTATCTTGGTGGTAAAAAATACCTATCATCTGAAAGTTTGGTTCCAAATGATCCAATTGATAAGGCCCAATTAAGTAATGTCATCAAAAAGACGATTATTGCAATTATTGCTTTTATTGCAGTTTTAGGTATTTTGGCAGCATTTAAGCAATTGAACATTGATAATATTATTTTATTAATTACGATCTTAGCAGTTGCCCTTCCGATTTATTACTTTGTGGTAATGCTGACGAGTTCGAAAGTAACAAAAACTGAAAAATCTCGTGTTAAAGCATATATTCCTCTTTTTATTGCGGCAGCTATTTTCTGGGGAATCGAAGAATCAGGTTCAGTTGTTTTAGCGCTGTTTGCTGCTCAAAGAACAGTATTGCATATTGGAGCTTGGCATTTTGAAGCTGCGAACTTTCAGACTTTAAACCCAATCTTCATTATGTTATTTACACCATTTTTCGTTTGGCTATGGGATAACTGGAAAAAGCAACCTGGTCCTGGTGGAAAGTTTGCGGCTGGACTTATTTTTGCTGGACTTTCTTATGTTTGGATGGCAATTCCGGGGATTTTATTTGGTACCAGCGGTCGTGTAAGTCCATTTTGGCTAGTGGGGTCTTGGTTTATTGTTGAAATTGCCGAGATGCTCATTTCTCCAATTGGTTTATCTGTAACTTCGCGCTTGGCTCCAAAGGCCTTCAAGTCACAAATGATGAGTCTTTGGTTCTTAGCTGATGCAACAGGACAAGCTATTAACTCACAAATTGTTAAATATTACTCTACTAAGACAGAAGTTGCTTACTTTATGGCAGTTGGATTAGTCAGTGTCGGATTTGGGATTATCATGTTCTTTTTTGTTAAAAAGATCCAACATTTGATGGCTCCAGAAGAATAATAAAAATTAGACGGTTGATAATAAAACCGTCTTTTTTCTTGACTTTTTTGATAAGTCGATTTGTTTGAATTTTACCTCCTAAGCTCTTATATTGAAAGCGAATGAGTAATTAAAATATTCAGCTTTACGATTGATATCACAGTAATTATCACCTTTTATCAAATACTGAATGTTTGAATTGTTACTTAAGGAGGTTTTTATTATGGCTTTAACTGAAAAACAATCACAAATTGTTGCCAAAGCTTCTCGCAAAGACGAAAATGGTTGGCATTATCTAACTGTTCAAGGCGATCCTTACGAGATTGGTTTTCAACATGGTTATTTGTTAACCGATGAATTCAAAGATGCCATTCGTGTTTATAAACACATGACTTTAGAATTATATGGAATGGACTATTCATTCTTTGTTGAGCAAGCTGTTAAGCTGCACAAAGATAAAATTCCACAAGAATATCTAGATGAAATGCAAGGCATGGCCGATGGATTTACTGCTGGTGGTTTTGAAACTAGCTTAGAAGATGTAATTGGCTGGAATGACTGGATGGAATTAACTGGTTATTGGTGGCCAACGGTTGCTGCTAATTATTCAAATAATCCACCACAAGGACCAAAGGGTTCTCACTGTTCAGGATTTGTAGCAACAGGTTCAGCAACTAAAGATGGAAAACCAGTCATCGCTCACGAGAGTTTTGATGACTTTTGGAGCGGTCAATACTTCAACGTTTGTGAAAAGGTAATCCCAACTAAGGGTCACAGCTTTAAGATGCAGACGGTTCCTGGTTACATTGATTCAATGACCGACTTTTATGTAACTGATGCTGGCTTAGGAATTACCGAAACGACGATTGCCGGCTTTGTTGGTTATGATGATAGCGGAATTCCAGAATTTGTTCGTGCTCGTCGCGCTACTCAATATGCAAATAATATTGATGAGTGGGTCAAAATTGTTAATGACGGCAATAATGGTGGTTATGCAAATATTTGGTTATTATGTGATATTAATACTGGTGAAATTGCCCGCTTTGAACAAGGTTTAAAGAACCAAGAATTGTTGCGCACTAAAGACGGCTTTTACTATGGCTGTAACGCTTGTCACAACCCACGTATTCGTAATTTGGAGTGTGTTGATAATGGCTATAACGACACCCGTCAGCAAACAGGTGCCCGCCGTGCGCGCTTTGAAGTATTAATGCCGGAACTTTCTGGCACAATTGATGATGAAGTCGCTAAAAAGATCTTAGCTGATAAATACGACCCATACTTAGGTTATATTTGTGCTTCATCACGTAATATCTGTGCTCACTATGATGTTGATCCTCAATACTATGCCGATGATCCGCACGGCGTTTGGAATGTTCCATTCTTCCCAGGTGGCTCTTGTGACGGTAAGTGTGCTGATAGTGAAGATATCAAGAACGTCAACATGTGGGGTATTTTTGGTAGAGCTGATGGTGAGAGCTTTGATGCTGAAAGCTTTATGAAACAACACCCACAATGGAACTGGCAAAAAGGTTACTTATACGACAGACCAAGTCAGCCATGGACATTATTTGATTAAAAATAAATAGTTCAATAAAAAATGCACTAGGAAAAAATCCTGGTGCATTTTTGTTTGGCTATTGAATTATTTTCCCCAAGCCCAAGGGTCTTGGTGCCATGTTTTAAGCATGTTATATTGATCATCAGTGAAATGACCGCTTTCTTTTTCTTGACTAATTAATTCAGGATAAGAAAGCAAGGGTTCAAATTGCGTCTTAGCTTTGGCGAAGTTTTCTTTGGCATCAGGCAAGTAGTAAGTAAAAATTGAGCTGACGCCGCAGATGTTGCCACCTTCTTTTTGACAAGCTTTGACTGCTTGAAGCACTGAAGAGCCAGTTGTAACTAAATCATCAATTAAGACAATCTGATCATCTTTTGAAAAGCGCCCTTCAATTTGGCGTCCTTTGCCGTGATCTTTAGGTTTGGGACGGACATAAATCATTGGTAAGTTCAGTTTTTGAGCAACCCATGCAGCATGCGGTAAGCCGGCAGTCACCACCCCACCGATGACAGTTACATCAGGGTATTTATTTTTAATTAAATCAGCTAAGTCAGTTGCAATCATCTCGCGTAAAGCTGGGTAAGAAATAGTTAACCGAAAATCAGTGTAGATAGGTGACAGCATGCCGCTAGCATAGGTAAAAGGCTTATCTGGTGAAATAGTAACGATCTTTTCTTTGATCAAATCATTAATAATTTGCTTTTGATACATTAGTTGAACTCCTTTTTAATCGTTTCATATGCATTTTGAGGATTACTTGCTAAAGTGATCGGACGGCCGACGACGATTGCACTTGCACCGAATTTTTTTGCTTGAGCAGGTGTGGCAACTCGAGCTTGATCATCACTAGCAGTATGATTAGGCCGGATGCCAGGAGTGACGTATAAAAAATCATCGCCGATTTCTTGTCTTAAGTCACTTACCTCAAGTGGTGAACAAATTACGCCATCTGCACCAGAATTCTTAGCCAGCTTAGCTAAAGAGAGGACTTGCTGCTTCATTGGTAAGGCGCAGCTTTGTTCATTTTTTAAGACCTCATCTGAAATTGAAGTAAGTTCAGTCACAGCAAGTAATTTGGGAACGTTGTGATTAGCGCTCGTTCCAGCAATTAAGCCATCTTTAGCTGCTTTAATCATCTTGCTGCCACCTAATGCGTGGACTGTGGTATAAGTAATTCCAAGACTAGCTAATTGCTTGGCGGCATTATAGACAGTATTAGGGATATCGTGCAATTTTAAGTCTAAAAAGATGCTGTAGCCCTTAGCTGCTAAGTCTTTAACTAAACTTGCTCCTGAATTAAAGAAAAGCTCCATTCCAATTTTGATGGTGACATTTTGAGGTTTCCCTAAGCTATCTAGGATCTCTGTGAGTTGTTTCTGATTATCTACATCCAATGCAACAATGACTGGTTTATTCATTTTACCTCCAAAAATAAAAGAAAAAGTCTACATTGGTGCAGAGAAAGCTCCAAGTGTAGACTTGTAGAAAGTAAAATTATTTAAGTCAATTCAACTTGCGGTCTCTCTGTACCGTTTAAAGTTTGTTTGACAAAAGCATAGCATCAAAAAAATAAAAAAGCAAATTGAAATTTGTGCTTGTAAAAAAATATATTGCGTGTACAATTGGGTGTTGAAAAAATAATTGAATGACAGAGAGCATTCGTTTTGGAGGAATTTAATATGGACACAATTACTAGGCACAACCATAGTCTAACCAAGAACCAGAAGTGGGTTATTGCATCTACTTCTTCAGGATTTGCATTAGAGAATATGGATGTGCTTTTTTTATCGTTTGCGATGAGTTCAATGATTGCGGATCTTCACTTGTCAGGTGGAGCAGCCGGATTAATTTCATCAATTACTAACCTCGGGATGCTAGCAGGAGGAATTTGCTTTGGCATCTTGGGAGATAAAATTGGCCGCGTTAAGACCTTCAGCCACACAATTATTATTTTCGCCGTTGCAACTGCCTTGATGGCTTTTGCAAATAATATTTATCTGATCTATGCTTTGAGATTTTTAGCCGGAATTGGAGCAGGTGGTGAATATGGCGTCGGAATTGCGCTGATTGCTGAAAACTTTAGAAGTGACCGGATTGGTAAGATGACCTCAATTGCTGCTATCGGAGGACAAATTGGGGCAATCTTAGCTGCTTTAGTTGCAGCTTGGATTATTCCAACTGCAGGCTGGCATATGTTATTTTTAGTTGGAATTATTCCAGTGATTTTAACGCTCTTCATTAGAAAGCACGTCGACGAAAGCCAAGCCTTTTTAGAGGCAAAAGCCAATGAGAAGAACTCACTTTTATCAGATGTTGTCAAAAAGATGTTTTCAACACCAAAGTTAGTCTTTCAAACTTTAGGTTTGATGGTGATGATGACAGTCCAAATTGCTGGCTACTTTGGCTTAATGAATTGGCTACCAACAATTGTTCAAAAGCAGTTAAACTTGAATGTCTCAAGCTCTAGTCTGTGGATGATTGCTACAATTGTCGGAATGAGCATCGGGATGATGACATTCGGGGCAATCTTTGATTATTTTGGCCCAGTTAGAGCATTCTCAATCTTCTTAATTGGCTCAGCGGTGATGGTTTATACTCTGTCACTTGCTAACAATATGGCAACTTTGCTGCTGATTGGAGCGGTAGTTGGATTTTTCTCAAATGGGATGTTTGGCGGATACGGCGCAGTCATCAGCCGCTTGTATCCAACCGAGATCCGTTCGACTGCTAATAATGTTATTGTAAATGTCGGTCGGGCAATCGGCGGCTTTTCATCAGTGGTCATTGGGATTTTAATGGATAAGTACAACTTAGGGGTTGTAATGGGCTTTTTATCAGCACTTTACATCTTAAGCTTCATCGTTATGATCAGCTTGCCAGGGTTAAGAAAGTTAAGTCCAAAGAAGGCTCAAAATGACTAATTTAAAAGTTAATCTACCAGGTTTAAAGTTGAAAAATCCGCTGATGCCAGCAAGCGGGACTTTTGGCTTTGGTGACACGAAGGCAGCTCAAAGTTTTGATCTAAATAAATTAGGTGCGATTGTTTTAAAGACGACGACTAAAAAAGCCAAACTCGGAAACCCCGCTCCTCAGATTGCCTTACTAGATGATGGAGTGATGAATTCAGTGGGCTTGACTAATCCGGGCGCTCAGCAGGTAGTTAGTGAAAAGATTTTGCCCTTAAGACAAAAGTATCCAAACTTGCCAATTATTGCTAGTGTAGGCGGAGCAAGTATCGACGATTATGTCGATGTCGCACAAAAATTGGACCAAGCCCCAATTGATGCTTTAGAGATTAATATTTCTTGTCCTAATGTCGCACAAGGCGGGATGCATTTTGGAACAGATCCCGAAACTGTTGAAAAGTTAACTTCCGTCGTTAAAAAGAAGGTAACTCATCCAATTTATGTTAAATTAACACCTAATGTTACAGACATTGTGGCAATTGCCCAAGCAGCCGCAAGGGCAGGAGCAGATGGACTCAGTATGATCAATACACTGCTTGGTTTAGAAATTGATGTCAAAACGCGTAAACCTGTCTTAGGTAATGGTATGGGAGGATTATCAGGAAAGGCAATTCAGCCGCTAGCTTTGAGGATGATCTATCAAGTCCACCAAAAAGTAGACCTACCAATTATTGGGATGGGCGGTATTAGCAATGCTCAAGATATTATCAAATTCTTTTTAGCAGGAGCTAGTTGTGTAGCTGTTGGTTCAGCGCATTTTAAAGATCCGCAAGCCTGCCTGCATCTAGCAGCTCAGCTAGAGGGCGAGTTAGAAAAAATGGGAGTTCAAGATATTAATGATCTTGTTGGCCAAATTGATTTTTAGATAAAGATCATCTTAAAAGGCGTGTACAAGAATAATAGTAAGAAAATGACAACCAGTGTGAGCAAGATGAGATTGCGCTTAGTGAGTCTTTGATAAACTTGTTCGTTGATTTTCTTAGCTTTAAAACCTCTCTTTGCTTGCAGCTGACGGTTAATAATTACTAAAGCTAAGATCAGATAGATGATTAAGCCGATCCCTTCGAAAATTCGCATGATTACTCCTTTAATAATGAAGCAAAAAGATGTTTTTATCTTCTAATCTTAGTTGATAAAAACATCTTTTTTTCTAGTTTCTTCTATTATATATGTAAATTCTACAATAGGATCAAAAATCTATATTAATCATTTACCTTTTTGATCTTCAAAGATAATAATAAGCCGATCACAATTAAAGCAATTGAGAAATAGAAACCATAGTGAGTTCCGTTAGTAAAGGCGGCTGCCTTATTTGAAGAACTAGCCATATTTTGACCTAAAGAAAGCAAAATTGTAGAAATTGCTGTAGCGATTGCTCCGACAATTTGCTGGAGGGTGTTCATGATTGTGGAGCCGTCAGCAGCTTGTGGTCCTTGAATCGCATTCAAAGCGTAGGTTTGAGATGGTGACATTGCTAAGGGACAGCCGATCATTAAGATAATGTGGGCTAAAATAATGTACCAAACTGGTGACGAAGTTGTTAAAGTAGCAAGCATAATACTACCAATTAAGGCGATGATAAAGCCAAAGATGGCAGGTTTGCGAGCTCCGATGTTGTCATATAAGCGTCCAGCAAAAGCAGAAGTTACTGCGTTGACAATTCCACCTGGCAAAAGCATGATTCCGGCCATCGCTACAGCAAGCATGTGGCCTGATTGAATATATTGTGGCAATAAATACATTGCAGATAAGATGACACCAAAGTCAACCATCACAATCAAGGCACCAATTCTGAATTGACTCAATTTAAAGACTTTCAAATTCAAAATTGGGTTTGTCAGTTTAAATTGACGACGAACGTAAAAGGCTAAGATAATGATTCCGGCTAAAAGCAATACCCAGACAAGAACTGAGCCCAGGCCAAAATCACTGATTAAGCTAACGGCACTTACCAAAAAGGCAAAGCCAAAAGCTGACTCGATGATTGAAAGAGTATCAACGTGAGGTTTAGTTAATTCAGTAGTGTTAACTAAGAAAGTTAAACTTAAAAATAAGGCTACTACTAAAAATGGAACAAACAACCAAAAGATCCAATTCCAAGAAAGCTTGGCTAAGATCAAACCGGTAATTGTAGGACCAATTGCAGGAGCCAACATAATAACCATCGCGCAAGCTCCCATCGCACCACCTAACTTGTCAGGGGCAAAAACTTGCATGGCAATTGTAAACATTAAAGGTAATACAATCCCAGTTCCCAGTCCTTGAATCATTCTACCTGTTAACAAAATAGTAAAACTAGGTGCAATGGCTGAGATAACGGCCCCAATCAAAAAGGCAGCTAAGCCAAATGAAACTAGTTTTCTTGTTGAAAACCACTTAGTCATGATGCTGGATAAGGGTAAGATAATTCCGATGATTAACATATATCCAGTTACCAACCACTGAACGGTACCTGCGGGAATATTAAAAGCAGTCATTAATTGTGGCAGTGCGATATTGAGGGATGTTTCAGAAAGCATTCCGACAAAGGCTCCGATCATTAAAGGAGCCATCGCTAGCCAAGGATGATCTACCTCAACTAGAGCTTTTAATGGGGTGTTTTGAGTATTTTCCATATTTTGATTTTTCTCTCCTTGTCTAAAAAAGTATCAAAAATGCATCGCTGATCAGAATAACATAAT
>NZ_CANBCP010000022.1 GCF_947367085.1 uncultured Lactobacillus sp.
ATCCTCAGCTGATCAATCAGCTGAGGATTAAAAGCTTTATGTATTTCTCCTGTCTACTTGACAGGGAATGTATCACTAGCAATGACGAGATGCTTTTTTTTAATCTAGTTTTATTCCCGAAGTCAATCAATGACATTTCTTTGCACAATGCCATTATCATCATATTTTCCAGGATCCTTAGTTAATAAGACCTTCGGATAATTATCATTTATCTGCAAAAACGGCACAATTTCTCGTTGGTAGGTCTTTTCGTCTTGAAGTGTCAAACTCACTTGATAGTATTCCTTAATTCCATCATGAATTGCAATGAAGTCTACTTCTTTTGCGCCTAAAGAGCCAACATAAACCTCATATCGGCGCCTTTTCAGCTCTAAATAAACAATATTCTCTAATCTACTACCTAAATTTGGACGTTTTTGCCCCAGTAACGCTCTTCTAATTGTTATATCCACTGGATAATTTTTTTGATTAATTTCCAGATACTTCTTACCGGCAATATCGTAACGATTACACCGATAGAAAAGATACGAAATAAGTTTGTCTTGGTACCATCAAAAAAAGCTAACGGTCAAAATGACCATTAGCTAAATGAGACTATAGTTAATAAGGTTATGAAAAAAGTAATTAAGAATAAATTGCACCGATCATACTCTACTTGAAAGTTAGGGCGCCTTCCTGATAACTTTAATAACTTAAAGCTCTCTTTTTATCTTTTGTCCAATGTGACATTAAAGTAGCAGTCTTCATTGATTCTGCCTTCCCTGTCCACGGATTATTGTAGTAATATGTTCCGCTGCTATAACCAGTTAAAGTTACTGCATGATTAACAAATCCGTTCATATTGCCCATCCACATGACAACGGCATGCCCATGAATCAATTTATCATTAATTCTAGATAAGCTCGCACCTGTCATATCTTCACTATGACCAAGGTGTTTATTTACTACAGGCGCAATGCCTTTAGGAAAGACCCACCAGCCAGTGATACTGTAAGGATTTCCAACAAAGCCACGATCACCATTATTTGCACGTGGAGTTTCTTGAGCAACTTGCTTTTTAGAAACATTAACTCCTGCCGCTTGAAGCATCATCGCTACCGCTGTCATTTCACATCCTGTAGGCAGTTCAGGAAGTTGACTAATTACAGGCACTTGATTCTTTACTGCATAAATGCCACCAAATTTATCGGTATAAAACGTTTGTTTACCGTTGTTGATAGTTCCTTTTTGAATTTGACCATTACGATAAAATACGTAACGCTTACCTTCATTTACCAGACCATTTTTATTAGGATTTGGTTTTGAGGCAATTGCAGCTTTTGCTACGGACGAATTGTTAAAAGTTAAATATTTTTCAGTTACCCATTGATTAGCACCTAAGTTGTACCAATTTAAGCCGTTTTCATCGCTAGCTTTTTTAAATACTTTCCACTTAGTTCCGTTAGCTAAATACTGACCAGTTAACTTTTTAGAATGATCATAATTTGACCAGACTGCAACTTTGCCGCGGCCATTGTAAGTAATCGTACCTACTGAATTGTAAGTCTGGATCTTGCTTGAAGCTTGGCTGTAATTAGTAGCTTGATTGACCGCTACCGCTTTTCCATCTACCCATTGGTTAGTTCCAACGTTGTACCACTTTTCAGTATTTGAATCGTTATATACATACTGAGAAGATTTCCAAGAAGTATTAGCTGATAAAGTCTGACCCGTTGGCTGTTTAGAAAGATCATAAGAGTTCCAGACAGGGGTTTTATCTTGTGTAACTTTTACAATGTTATCTTGCTTAACAGTCTGATATGAGTTAGCGTTAGTAACTTCATTACTATTTTCATCGGCGTAAACCGGTTTATTAGTCAATGCAGCTATAGCTAGGCATCCTAAAAGCGCACTAGAGGCGGATAATACTTTTTTCAACTTCATAAAATCTTTTTCCTTTGCTTAAAATATAGCTAAATATTTCAATGTAAAGAGGTTAAATGAATGGACGCTTTACGCCAGCAATGACATTTCTTTGACCGTTCACAATTGGTTGCACCATAATTCTTGGTGGCCAGCTTTCGATAACTTGATTATTGCCTAAGTAAATAGCAACATGCCAAATAGTGCGAGTTCCAGGTTGGTAATAGAAAATCAAATCTCCACGTTGTCTTTGAGAATATGGCACAGTCTTAAGTCTTCTATCTGCCCAAAGGTTACGTGAATTCCATTCATTACCAGGGTGAGCATGGTTAATTGAAGAAACAGAAGTTGGATTAATACCACCTGCATATAATGCTTGCATGGTTAAACCAGAGCAGTCAGTACCATATTCAGGACTTGAAGATGCACCTACAATGTAAGGTTTGCCCAAGTACTTGTAGGCTTGACGAATCATTGCTTCAATGTGAGCTGAACGGCCTTGGTGCTTGCTTGCACCTAATGGAGCTACATAGCTGTCAATACTGTAGAATGAACTTCTTTGGAAACCGAGTTTTTGCCAAGTGTTAACATCAACGTTTCCAGTTACTGGTAAGTGGTGGCTAGCTTGGAATCTTCTAACTGCGTTATAAGTTGCATTGTTGTAGTAAGCATAGCCATTAAAAGTACCTAATCTTCTCATAATGAGCCAAGTTTTAATACCTTCAAAGCCGCGACCAACAGTATAACCTACTTGACCAGTTGGTTTAATTTGGCTGTATTGAACTTGGTAGTAACCTGCAGGGTTTTGGTAAGATTTATCAATAACTACGTACTTGGACGGTAACCATTGACTTTGACCACCAATACGATACATTACTTGACCATTAATGGTTGCTTTTCCAAAAGTCTTCCAGGTAGAGTTATTAGAAACGTATTGCTTGGTGTAGTGACCATTTTTATCAACTAAAGCAACACCGCCGCGACCGTTGTAAACGACAGTAGCAACGTGACCTGAATAACCTTCTTCATTAGCAGCGGGCGCATTTTTAGCTTTTAATTCACTAGCACTAGTAAATTTGACATACTTTTCTGGAATCCATTGCTTTTGAGATCCCAAGCGATACATGGTTTGGTTATTAATTGTTGCCTTAGAAAAAGCCTTCCATTGTGAATTCTTTTTTACGTATTGGTTCTGGAATTTACCATTGTCGTCTAAAAGATTAACTCCACCTTTTCCCTGATACGTTACAGTTACTTGACCATCAAGAGATGTTTCATTAGTAGCTGCGTTAACATTCTTAGTACTAAGGTTAACAGTGGTTAGGAGTACCCCCCCCCAAAAGTTAACCCAGCGAGTAGCTTTTTATAATTCATCTTTTTCCTCCATAAACTCGGATTGTAAATATTTATAATACACTATTTTTATCCGAGTCTAATTTTTTGTCAATACAAAATAAGAAAAAAATAAATTAGCTGTTATTTAAAGCTATTAAATACCATCCCTTATTTAATCTGATGGTCTGCTAATTAAAGTCAGTTTTGTTTTTACATCAAAAAAGCTAACAGTCCCAAGGACTACTAGCTCACTCATTAATCATTCTTCTTAATCAAATGCTGCTTGATATTGTTGAACTTATCGCTATCGTTGAACTTCAATTGCGGGAAGCTCTTTAGCAATCTCTTCTGGTTCCAAGACAAATCTTTCGGCTTAATCTCGCTCAAGTGAGCCACAACGTGGGCGTGCACTTGCTCATGATTGCGTTTAAGATCAGTAGGAAGCTTCTTCAAAAATTCATTGATGCGCTTATCCCACATCTGCGTAGTCGTGTGAAAACGCTCGACACTGATGATCGTACAAATAAAGTCAACGCCCATCACTAAAACAATAATCAACGCCAAAAAGCCGTGAGTCTTAGCTTCTTCCCAGTTAATCAATTTTTGAACGAGCGGCTGGACAAACTTAACCAGCAATACGACTCCGATACCCCAGCCAAGTGAAATAATCGGCGCCACACGTCCTTGAATGTTGCCCCACAGGTGCGAATAATCCCACAGCTTCATGTGAAAGACCTTCTCTAAAAATAAGCTAGCAAAATATTCAAACAGCGTCGCCACAACAATTCCGACTAAAAATAGCAAAATAATATTATTCCGCACCCTGTATGTGCACACCAAAATCGTTGTTACTGCAAAACCATAGACTGGGCAATACGGTCCAAACAAAAAGCCGCGATAGTCATAATGATGGTCTTTAATTGAACAATAAAAAGTCTCCCAGATCCAGCCAATTACAGAATAAGTAAAAAAATAGACGACCAACTGCGTTAAAGTATAAGGCATCATTCTCACCTTCCCTATACCCATTTTCGCATATTGGTCGTCATTTTAGGTTAAAAACGGCTTTTAAAGATTCAATTCGTAAGCTATCCGGCTTGGATCTTGCGGATCCTCATCAACTTGAATAATCCCTCTTTCGATAAAGCCGTGAGTCTCAGCTAAGTGCTGCATGATTTTGTTTTTGCGAGAGGTATCGATTCTAAAATTATATGCACCTTGGGCAATCTTCAAAGAAAGAATATTAGAAAAGAAATAATTTGCTAGATGCATCCCTCTAAACTCACTAGAAATTGCCATGCGATGAATCGTCGCATACTCGTCAACTTCATTATTCCAGCTGCCTTCGATATCGCGATATGTTGGCTCAAGGCCTGTAATTACAGCAGCATAGCCTGCAATCTTGTTATCAACTAATAAGACGTAACCTACTTGATGATCGATATCATCTTGAATGGTCATTTGATTAGGGTAGTTTCCTTGCCATTGACTTGAGCCACTGGCCTTCAAGAAAGCCTTAGCTTGGTCAATTATTGGCAAAATCTGGTGTATGTCTAATTCATTGGCAAGACGAGTGTAGATTAGTGACATGTTGTGCAGCTTCCTTATTCACAGTATTTCTTTTTTATTTTAGCTCTCTGCTCCTTATTTCGCTATAACAAAAAACAGACCTCATTAAAGGCCTGCTTGTCAATGTCGCGTTAATCTATTCAATTTGATCGAGTAAGAATTTCTCATAGCCAGTTAGGTTGAATATCTTCTTAATGTTGGCAGCTTGCTTGGAATTACCCGCTTTTACTGCCTGCTGATACATCGCCTTCAGCTCATCTAGCATCTCTTGAGCGCGTGTATTCACCGGCTCACGGCTAAATGTATCTTCATGAATAATTGGTTCAAAAAAGTCGTATAAGGAAACTTGACTTCGCTCCAGAATCTCTAGCAAATCTTTCATCTTAAGATGGTTTTTATTATTTTCAACGCGTGAATAATATGCCTCAGTCACAATACCCGCGCTGAACTGCTCTTGAGTTAAGCCAAGATATAAGCGTGTCTTCTTCAGTTGTGTGCCAATGTTCATTTTACCTTTTCCTCCAACTGCCCCATAACATCCAGCAGTAATTCTTCATCAGCTTGGTGCACTCCTTGATGTTGTTTGATAGCAGCAGCTTTTAGCTTGTCATTAAAAACAAAGGGCAGATTCGGTATCTTGTCCATGTAGGCAAAGACCGGATTCATCTTAGCAATTGATGCATCATTATCTTGGCAAATCTGCAAGTAGTTAGCCGCAATATCCGCCAGCAGCTGGATCTTGCGATTATCGTACTTATCAAAATCGGCAAAATCATGAATGACATGATTGACCATCCCATCGGCTTCTTTTAAGTCATAAACTTCCAAGGTATTGGACAAAACCCACAAGCAGTCATTGTCCCAGCTATCGACATTTAAAAAGAACTTCTTAATCAGCTTCTTGCTTCTCTTAGGATAGTGCTTGCGATCTCCTTCTAGCTTCTTAATCATCAGTTCAATCACTAAGCTAGGAATTGAGTCTGGATTAGGGAATTGTTCTTGCAGCTTTTTTAGTCCATCGAGATTGCATCTTTCAAAGGCTGCGCTAATTTGATCTTGACAAAGAGAATTTATCGGATGCAGATTCCACTCCCCAAGATTTTTCAAAAAAGTGTCTAATTTTACGCCATTTTGTGCCAGTAGATCTAACAATATTGGTGTGCTAATTTCGTTTTGACATTTTTCTACCCTAGCTAAATGTGAGCTATCAACTACATCCCCGGAGAATTCTCTTCTCGACAAATTTAAAGACAAACGGGTTGTTTTCAGTGCTTCGCCTATAGTCATAATTAGTCCTCGCTCTCAATCACTTTAGCTTTATCGTAATTGCGAGATTCGGGTCTGTCTTAAAATCTTCCAAATCGACTATTTTTATTTTTAACGATAAGAAATTTTTGATTTTTCTACAGCTATATTGCTATCACATAATTTTATGTATGGGGCAATATAATCAATATCTACTGCTTTTGGTCCAACAATAACTTTAGAATATTCTACTGGTAATCTTGTGTCAGTTTTATCTTTTTGATTGAGTTTCTCAGACGAATCATTAGCTTTATTATCTTCATCAATAAATGCATAAAGCTTCATCCCTATCTGACCATCTTCTAATTTAGAATCTTGAATAACAACTTTGCTTGCCTTATCTTGCATATTCAAACTTATCCGATACTCTTTTTCGTATGAGTAATCAATTCTTTTAAAAAGATAGCTAATTTTTAAATTTATGAGTGCTCTTATTATGCGTTTTTCCTTTGGCTGAATTTGTTCAATGTAATCATGAAGGTCGTTTAAATAAGTCCTTATTTCATTTATTTTATCTTCCTTACCAGATATTTTTAATGGTATTTGGTTCCAGTCCACATCCTTATTAGATTCAGGAGCATAATCGATATAACATTCTCTAAAAATATGAGTATATCCTCCAGTAACATCATGCTCGTTATCCGTATGTGGTTCTGTTATTTTTCTTAGATATGATGGCTTATACTGTAAGCAAACTCCTTTTCCTTCATCTCCATATAATTTCCATAAAGGTAGACTATCAGCTGAACTCGTAGCTGAAGATACATAAAAATAAGAAAACGGATAATCAACTTTTTCCATTTTATCTAATCCCAAGGCCACTTCCAATAACCGTCCTTCAAACGGATCATTCATTTGATTAGAATTAGAAAATCTTAAAGAAGGTATACTTTCTTCAGACTTATGTCTATTAATTAAATGTTTCATAGCCGATAAAGATGTATATTGAAATAAGTCTGTTGTATCGTCAATTTCTTCGTATTTAAGTGTAAGGAAGTCTCTAATATTCTCAATTGCTTTAACTGCCGAATATAGAGGAGAATCCGGTGATTTGTTTTCGGAATCTTGAGGCTGTTTGTCAGATTGCTTGTGAAAGTTATTTAAAAATTTTTCCACATTTGAACATATATTTTGAGAAGCTTCATCTTGCTTTTCACTATAAAGCATCCATAATTCACATATATCTACAATTATCTCTTCAGATATATTATCAACTATTTCCTTATTCCTGTTCAATGAATCAATAAACAGTATTGCCAACTTCATGTCATTAGTTCCGTAGCCATTTATACAGATAAATTCTCTATAAAACTTTTTTAAGCTTTCAGTTTTCCTATCTTTCTTATCTTTTGAATCATATAATTTTGGAACTTCCGATATAAAATGATCTTCATTAAGAAGAAATAGCATATTAACTTTTCGAGCTTTACACCTTTTACTTAATCTCTCTGTTGTACTAGATTTAAATTCAGTTGTATTTACTGCTTTTGGTTTCGAAGTTACATCATTAAAATTCTTTAGAAATTCTTCAGCTGTGTTTTCATCACATTGATTTTGTAATTGAACATAGAAAAATGGTTTAGTACCAAAAGAAAAATAATTTGTCGTATCTTTAGATTCCTTACCAGAAATAACTTTCCTATAGGCCTCTATATACTCATTATCATCTGCATAATTAAAATCATTTTCTTGATTCTTTACTTCTATTTCAATTCTACCAATTAAAATAGGATTTTGATCTGGGCCCGATTTTATATTTGAATGAGCTTTATAAACCACAAAAACACCTTGACTTCGATCACTATTTTTTGAAGCAGGTGTCAATATGAAAAGCTCTTTGTTATCTTCTGCTTGCATTTCTCCAATTTTTTCATATGCGCACCACTTTACTTCGATAGCCATTTATTTTTTCTCCTAAATATATCGATACAAAAACAGAGCTACCTCAATTAAGTTAGGGCAGCTCTATTTTATTTCGTTACTATTTACTATCTAATCCAAGCAACATATTCCATTGGGATCCATTGCAAGTCTGAACCTAAACGAACTAATTCACGGCCGTTTACGTTCTTCTTAGCCAAGACTTTCCAGTTGCTGTTAGTTGAAATGTACTTGCCTGTTACGTGACCGTTTCCATCAAGTAATGCTACTTTCCAGTTACGGTTGTTGTGAATTACTGGAACATGTGCAACACCGCTAAGCTTAGTTTCTTCGTTGTTAGCTGAAGCGTATTGTGCTGGGATCCATTGGTTTTCGTTACCAATTCTGTAGTAAGTTTGGCCATTGATGGCCTTTCTAGCAAATACTTTCCAGTTACTGTTAGTTGAGATGTACTTGCCAGTTAAGCGACCATTGCTATCATGAAGAGCAACCTTGTAGTTGGCGTTGTGGTTAATTACAGGAATGTAAACTACACCTGACATTGCTTGCTCCGAACTTGCTTCAGGTTTAGATACTTCAGATACGAACTTAGCGTTAATCCATTGCTTGTCAGTACCCAAGCGGTAGTAAGTCTGACCGTTAATAGTCTTCTTAGCCAAGACCTTCCAGTTAGAGTTAGTTGGGATGTACTTGCCAGTTGCCTTACCTTGGCCGTCAACAAGTTCAACTTCGGCACCATTCATGTCTGATGGACTTGGAACATGAGCTACACCAGTCATTGCCTCTTCTTGACCTACGTTAGTAGTATCTGCAACGGGAACGTATGGGTGTTCAATGTCGTAGAGCTTTTGTTCAGCATCAGCTAACTTAGCTTTAGCCTTGTCGTAAGCTGATTGTGCTGCAGTTAAGGTCTTAGTTGCAGCAGCTACTTTATCGTTAGCCTTATTCTTAGCAGCTTCTAAGGTCTTAAGTTGTGCTTCGTTGTCATTTACATTCTTTTGAGCAGCCTTGTATTCATCACTAGCTTTTTGAACTACTTGTTTAGCAGTAGCAAGAAGTGAATCTGCATTCTTCAAGTCTGATAAGTGAGTTGTTGCAGCATTTAACTCCTTGTTTGCGTTATCCAGAGCAGTTTGCTTGTTTTGAATGTCTTTAGCTAGGTCTTGTTGAGCCTTCTTGGCAGCAGCTAATTGGTTATTAGCATCTGTTAAAGCTGATTCGGCACTTTTAACTGCTTGATATGCGTTGTTTTGAGCTTTGAGCGCGTTATTGTAATTATCAGCTTTTTGCTTGTTTGAAGCAGTTAAAGCATCATATACCTTTTGCTTAGCTTGGACATTAGCTTGAGTCTTAGGAATTTGTGCTGCGTAGTACTTTTGTGCTTCAAGTAATTGTTGTAATGCGTTAGAGAGAGTTTGAACATTCTTTTGGGCATTAGCTACGTTTTGATCGAATGTCTTAGCATTAGCAGTTGCGACATTTAGCTTATCTTGTGCTTGCGTTAAAGCAGTTGATTTTGCTTGAATGTCTTTTTGCAATTGTGCATATGCATTGTTTGCATCAGAGATTTGTTTGGTGATATTGGCTTTTTGATCAGCGTATGAAGGGATGATTTCAGTGTCAAATTTTGAGGGATCTTTTATTTGATATGGAGAAATATTAAATATGTGTATCCCCCATAATTCACGACCATCAATTGTATGATCAGTACATGTTGGAATTGCAGAGACAAATTGATTAATTTGATCACTTGATTTTTCAATTTTATCTAATGTAGCAAGCTTTTGATCAAGTGAGTTTTCACTTTCATGATTTTCAATTCGTTTATCCAATTCATTAATAAATTTTTCCTTAGAGACCTTTTCTAAATGCCAATTTCCGTTGTTTTTAGTATTTATCTCATACTCTATACTATTTTTAGTAGGATTAAAAATCACTTTAAATCTGTCAACATATTCTTTAGACCAAGAATCATCATTCAAAGTTATCTTAATATTAGGAACAGATTGATTACTACTAATATCATTACTCTGGACTTTTTCTTTTAAGGTCTCTAAATTCTTCTTTGAAGTGAGAAGATCATTTTTCAATTTTTTAAAAGTCTTTCTTGAAGTTTCTATTAGGCTTTTTCCTTGATTCCCTTCAAGTTCGTCTTCATCATTTAAAGTTAGATTAAGTACCCCCATAGTATGGCCCATCTCGTATTTACCAGGTCCACCTACTTGACTAGGATCATCATATCCATTTCCATCAGGAAGAATCATACTTAATAGATTTGCATATATATTACCTTTTAAATAATCCATGGTAGCATAACCATAATAGGCTCCTCCGCCTCCCATATCTTCATATGCTTGATGTACATTTCGATCTGCACCTTCAACTGACGAAAGTCCCATTTCTTTTGCCGCATCATTGATAGCATTTCCATCATGCCATTTATCCGCAGACCAATTATCCTTTATATAGCCAGCAGCAACTTTTTTGGCAAATTCCATAGCTCCCTTTGATACTTGATCTGGTAAAAAACCCAACTGGGCTCTGACTTTATTTAAAATATCTACTGTAAATAATGAAATTTCTTCTAATTGCTTATCAGTTATATTATTGGCGTAAACTTTTTCATCTTCACCAGAAGGAATATATTTATTTTGATCCGTTGCCCAGTTCATATATTCAATATCATCTGGGGTGAGATTATCTGTTTCCATATAATCATTTAAAGCCTTAAGAAACTTATCTTTATCAGGAATAACGATAGTATTCTTACTTAATTCCTTTAATCTATCTAACTCTTTATTTAAGTTAGCAATCTCAGATTTCTTAGCATCAGCTTGCTTAACAGCTGCATCTACGCCTGCTTTTTGACTATCGTATTCTTTTTGTGCATTTGCTTTAGCTTGATCTGCTGCTTGCTTATTCTTTTGAGCCTCAACAACATTTGACTTAGCTTTTTCAACTTCGGCAGTCTTGTTAGGGATTTCTTTGTTTACTGCAGCTTGGTTATTCTTTTCAGTATTAAGTTCACTCTTAGCAGAGTTTAATTCATTTGCAGCCTTATCTAGACCCGTACCTTTTAATGCGTCTTGTGCTAACTTAACATCTGAATCAGCTTTAGCTTTGTCGGCTTGCTTTTGGGCTAAGTCTGACTTTTTAGCAGTGATATCTTTGTTTGCATCATCAATTGCCTTTTGTGCAGCACCAGTTTTATCTTGAGCAGCTTTAAGGTCTGACTTCTTAGATGCCACATTGTCAGTTTTAGCCTTAACATCTTTTTGTGCGTTTTCGATAGCACCTGGCTTTTTAGCTTCTTCAACTAGTTTTTGTGCATTTGATTGATCGCTGTTGGCCTTATCTAATGCTGCCTTTTTATCTTGTTCTTGCTTTTGAGCAGCACTAGTTTTTTCGTTTTGTGCATCGTAATCTTTGTTAGGTTTTTGGGCTTCTTTTTTAGCGTTGTCTAAGGCAGTTTGTGCGTTATCACGGTTAGTCTTAGTAGTTTCAACGTTCTTTTTAGCACTTTCAACATTATCCTTAGCAATTTCTTCAGGAGATTTTGCCTTAACTTCGCTCTTAGCATTACTATTTTCTGCAGCTTGAACTTGGTCGTTGTTATTCATTGAAATGAATGAAAGACCAATAAGAACACTAGCAGCACCGACAGTTAATTTTCTGATTGAGAATCTTTGAATCTTCTTATTAAACATCTGTCTTCAACCTCTAAATAAATTTTTTATGTTATTTTTTACCTCTCTAGTGAACCACATTCGCCTTTCATAACGTCTGTTATCTACGTATTTACCATCCATAAATTTCAAAATGGCAAATATGCAAGTTTAGTTTGGAATTAACTCCAAATGAGCACACTTTTTTTACTGTTGTTTGGAGTTAACTCCAAACAAATGCTAAAATCTAGTTAGTACTTTATCTTAAATGAGGAACATATAATGAAAAGATACGTAGATAGACCAGAATACTTAGACTTTTTAAAGCGTTGGCAAGACAAAAACATTGTCAAAGTAGTCTCAGGCGTGCGTAGAGCAGGCAAGTCGACTTTGTTTTACTTATTTCGCCAATATCTGAGAAAACAAGGTGTAAAAGAGGATCAGATGATCAATATCAACTTTGAAAATATGAAGTACGACGAATTGCGTGATCCACTAAAGCTTTATCACTACTTAGAAGACCAACTTCAAGCTGATAAAATGAATTACATCTTCTTAGATGAAATCCAGCATGTTAATCAATTTGAAAAAGTCGTCGATTCACTCTTTCTCAAAGATAATGTTGACATTTATTTAACTGGATCTAATGCCTACTTTTTAAGTGGAGAGATTGCGACCTTACTGACAGGAAGATATGTTGAACTTAAAATTTTGCCTTTATCATTCAAAGAATTCGTCCAGTGGCATAAACAAAATGACAGCTTTACTGATAATTCTGCTATGTTTAACCAATACTTGAAGGGCTCGTTTCCTTACACACTTTTTATTGATTCAGATAAGGATCGCAATGAATATATGCAGGGTGTGTATTCCACAATCGTCTTAACTGATATCGTCTCAAGACTGAATGTCAAAGACGCTCCTGTCTTAGAGCGTTTGATCCAGAGTCTTTATTCAAATATCGGCAGTCAAATTTCCATCAACAAAATAACCAACACTCTTAAAAGTGCTGGTTATTCTACAAGTAACAAAACCATGGATCGCTATCTTGGCGGCATTTTAGATAGTTTGCTCATGTATGAAGCTAAAACCTTCGATGTTCACGGCCGCCACTTGTTAAATGCTCCAAGTAAGTATTACGGTGTCGACATGGGTATTAGGAATATTTTACTGCCTGATCACCAACAAGATTTTGGACATATCATCGAAAACATCGTCTATCTGGAATTATTACGGCGTAATAAGGCTGTCTATGTTGGAAATAACGGCAAGTTAGAAGTTGATTTTGTCGGAATTAATAGCGATAATAATCTTTCTTACTATCAAGTAGCTCTCACTACTTTAGATGAGAACGTGTTGCACCGTGAATTGAGAACACTAGAAACAATTAATGATTCTTACCCAAAGTACTTGCTGACTTTAGACACGATTAATCCGACTGCTAACTATAACGGTATTCAAAAGTTAAACTTAATTGATTGGTTGCTGGATAAGTAGACAAAAAAGACGAACACCAAGGCCCGTCTTTTGATACATTATTCTTATTTATGCTGAATGCCAGGATCGAACTGGCGACCTCTTCTTTACGAGGGAAGCGCTCTACCAACTGAGCTAATTCAGCACATTGCTAGGCAACAAGAGAATTATACCAAAATCTTGCCCCGCAAGCAATTTACATCGTTAAAGTAATTTATGCTTTCCCCTGCTTCAGGTTAGCAATGGATTCATCCATTACTTTTAAAGCTCTATCTGAAATATCCTCTGGAGATTGATATAATGTAAGTCTATTTTTACTATCTGCATGAGGAGTAATAATTATGACACAAACCTATACAGCTAAAGCCAAAAAAGCCGAATATGCTACTGAGCTGGAATTAGTAAACAAATTGAAAAAAGCTGAAAAATCAAAACACTATAACTTTGATGAGATTAAAGAAGATTTATTTAGCTAAAGTAAAAAACATCCCAACAAAAATCGCGCAGATCGTAATAAGTAGTAACTACTTGATCATAATCCTTCAATTCTTTTACATCAAAGTCCTTGTTATATTCATTTTCAAAACAAGTAAATTCTAATGGCAATCTTGGCTTTAGTTGCGGTTTTTGATCAGGAATACCAACCTGCAGACCCAAGATTGGAAAAGTTAATTTAGGCAAATCTAATGTCTTTAACATTTCTAGCGGATGATCATTAACTGTCCCTAAGTCGACATAGCCTAAGCCCATACTTTCAACGGCATTTGCCACATTTTGCACAGCAAGCATTGTGTCTTCCACAGCCTGAAAGAAAATATCGGTTGTATGAACGCGGCCGTCGTCTTTACCAAGTTGCTTTCTAATTTGGTAGTTGCGGTATAAGTCAACTACGAAGATGAACAAGTCACCTTCTGCTCCAACGTATTTTTGGTTGCAAAGCTCGCGAATTTTAGCTCTTTTGGCTTCATCAGTGATATGAAGCAAGCTAGCGTTTTGCATGAACATACTCGTTGGGGTGTGCTGGAAAACTGTATATAAAGTCTCTAATTGGTCGCGCGTTAAAGTTTGATCTTTGAATTTACGGATAGATTTATGGTTAGTTTGACTATCAATTGTCGAATTATGAATCATTAATAATACTTCCTTTATTTACTTTGATAAAGTAAGTATATCACTTTTAAGCAAATAAATCGTTGAAAGCTTCACTCATTGTTGGATGGGTATAAATTTGGTCACGCAATACGCTGGCCGGGATCTTTTGATTAATAGCCATTGAGATCTGATTAATCAACTCATATGATTCAATTCCATATAAAGTTGCGCCTAAAATTAAGTCAGTTTCTGGGTCAACTAAGGCTTTGAAAAGTCCGCGAGTATCTTTAGCTACACGAGCTTTTGGAATTGCTGCAACTGGCAACTTTTTGAGGATATAGTTAATATTTTGTGCCTTAGCCTGCTTTTCATTAAGGCCGACATGAGATAGCGCTGGATCAATAAAGACACTGTATGGAATGTTTTTACGGCTAGACAACTTATATTGACCGTTTCCAAAGAGCTGGCTTCTAATAATTCTAAAGTCATCTAGTGAAATATAAGTAAATTGCAAGCCGCCTTTGACATCCCCAATTGCCCAGACATTTTCAACACTAGTTTGCAATTCATCATTAACCTTAATAAAGCCACGCGGATCTTGGGCAATATCAGTATTTTCTAAACCTAAGTTTTCGACATTTGGCCGTCGCCCAGTTGCCGCCAAGATTCGGTCAGCGCTAACTTTTTCTTGTTTGCCATCTGAGGTAAAGAAAACTTGTGCATCATCTGGTCCATCAACGACTTTTTCAATTTCTACGCCTAATTCAAACTCGATTCCTAGATCTTCCAGATCTTTTTTGACTGCTTGGCTAATATCGTCATCTTCGCGTCCTAAAAATTCTCGATTGTGATCAAGCACAGTCACTTGACTGCCAAAGTGGGCAAACATTGCTGCAAACTCTAAGCCAATGTAGCCTGCACCGATAATCACTAACTTTTTAGGCAAGCTCGTTTGATCCATCGCCGCAGTTGAATCAAGCAAATACTTACTTTCTTTTAGACCAGCAATTGGCAAGATAATTGGGAGCGCTCCGGTATTAATAAAAATACGCTCACCTTCAAATTCGCGCACCCCATTTTGAGTTTTAACCCTAATTTGGTGGTTGTTAATAAAGCTCGCTTCTCCATCTAAGACAGTAACAGTTTTTTCATCAGCCAACATATGGTAGTTTTTATCTCTTAAAAATGAAGTCATCTCATTCTTTCCACTAACAGCTTGATTAAAGTCCATTCCATTAGTAGACTCAATAATTAAGCTTTTTGAAGGAAGACACGCAATGTTAATGCAGGTGCCGCCGTACATTTGATTGGATTTTTCGACAACGACAACTTCTTGCCCTTTTTTGGCAAGAAATTTAGCTAAAGTCTTGCCGCCTTTACCAAAGCCGATAATGATATTTTTAACTTTTTTCATCTCGAGTCCCTCACTTTTTGTAAGTAATTTATATATTTTAATTTACCCTATTGTCTATCTGCTTGTCACGCATTTTGTTTAATTTTTACTTTTTACTAGAAATCAAATTCCGAGAATATGCTAAAATGTGCTTGTATGATGTAAATAAGGAGAATTTATATGAAAGTTTTAGTTGTTGGTGGTGCCGGCTATATTGGTTCTCACGCAGTAAAAGAACTAGTAAAGCAAGGCAATGATGTTGTAGTTCTTGATTCTTTATACACAGGTCACAGAAAAGCTGTTGATCCAAAGGCTAAGTTTTACCAGGGCGATATCGAAGATACCTTCTTAGTAAGCAAGATCTTACGCGACGAAAAGATCGACGCTGTAATGCACTTTGCAGCTTACTCATTAGTACCTGAATCAGTTAAAAAGCCACTTAAGTACTACGATAACAATGTTACCGGCATGATTTCACTGCTTCAAGCAATGCACGACGCTGGTGTGAAATACTTAGTATTTTCTTCAAGTGCTGCAACCTACGGTATTCCTAAGAAGTTGCCAATTACTGAAGATACTCCACTTGATCCAATCAATCCATACGGCGAAACTAAGATGATGATGGAAAAGATCATGCACTGGGCTGACAAAGCTGACGGCATTAAGTCAATTGCTTTACGTTACTTCAACGTTGCTGGTGCTGCCAGTGATGGCTCAATTGGTGAAGATCATGCACCTGAAACTCACTTAATTCCAAATATTTTAAAGAGTGCCATTTCTGGTGATGGTAACTTCACAATCTTTGGTGATGATTACGACACTAAAGACGGTACTAACGTCCGTGACTACGTTCAAGTAGAAGACTTGATTGACGCTCACATTTTAGCTTTGAAGCATTTAATGGAAACTAACAAATCTGATGTCTTCAACTTAGGTACTGCTCAAGGCTACTCTAACTTAGAAATCCTTGAAGCCGCTAAGCGTGTAACTGGCATCGACATCCCTTACACTATGGGTCCAAGACGTGGTGGTGATCCTGATAGTTTGGTTGCAGATTCTACTAAGGCAAGAACCGTTTTAGGCTGGAAGCCAAAGCATGAAAATGTCGATGAAGTTATCGAAACTGCTTGGAACTGGCATGAAAGTCATCCAAAGGGTTACGAAGATAAATAAAAAAGATCAAAAAAATAAAGGCCTTAACGATTCAGTTCGTTAAGACCTTATTTTTATGCCTTCATGTGCTCAACGCACCTTCTCATTTCGGCGATATCAAGCACACTATAGGCAAACTCTTTTTTAATTAATTCATCGGGTAAGTATTCATCGTACTTATCAAAGACTGGAACTTCTTTTGGATAAACCAAATCCATTGGATCAAAATCCTTAGCAGCTTCTTGTTTTAAAATTTTGAAAAATTCTTCTTTGCTCGCATCCATCGCAAATTCCATGAAATATGGCCGCGAAGAATTAAAACCACGCAAGTTCAATTGGTCTGCACACTTAATTTTAATCAGCCGCTCCAAAGCCAAAAAGGCATATGATCCGGTCCACGGAAACAGCGCCCACATTTTTCCACCTAAATTAATCAGCTGCTTTCGTGGGATGCTAGCGATATTACAAGTATCACGCATTTGGGTTAGCCGCGCTTTTGCATTAGGCATTAAATAGCGATATTGCTGACTTTCAGACAAAATTTTTCGCATTCTATGTAAGATATGAGGATGAATATCACCGGCCACATCCCCAAAATAAGCTGGGATTCGACCATCAACTCCATGACAATATACCTGATGGCGCTTGCGATCAATATCCTCAACTACCCAGACTTTACCGGCAATTGCGATTTTATCTCCTACCGGAGGGGGCTTGACGATCGTCCCTAATTCTTCACTTCCAGCATGAACACTGAATTCTTCATTTTCTTGAAAAACAGCATAGAACTTAAAATTATTGACCACGCGCTCGCCAGCTAGGCCTAGAATCAATCCCTTATTTTCAGTCCACTGAATCTGGTCGGTTTTAATCAAGTGGCGCAGTAAAATTTGATAATCTTGCTGACTCACATTATGAAAATAAGCTAAGCTTAAAACTCGACTTGCCAATTCACTCGGTGTCATTTCACCGCTTGCTGCTAATGTGCTCATCGTTTGATGATAAAGCAAACTATAAGGCAGACGGTTAGGTTGAGGTGGTTCAACCCATTTTTCTTCAATATAGAGTTGAACGAGTGCAATCCCCTGAAGCAGTGACCAGGGGATTAAGTCTGGTAGCATAGCGCGAGATTCAGGATGTTCTTCGCGCATCACAAAATGCATCTCAGGTGGATTGCCACGCCTACCTGTCCGTCCCATTCTTTGCAAAAATCCTGAAACAGTAAACGGAGCATCGATTTGAAAGGCAGACTCTAATTTTCCAATATCGATTCCTAATTCTAAAGTAGCCGTCGCACAAGTTGTAAAATAGGCATCTTCATCTTTCATAGCTTGTTCGGCAGTTTCCCGCAAGGCCGGCGACAAATTACCATGATGAATCAAAAAGCGATCCGGTTCATGATTATACTTACAATAACCACGCAGCTGCTGGCACACTGCTTCACATTCTTCACGGCTATTAGTAAAGACAAGACACTTTTTGCCACGAGTATGCTCAAAAATATAGCCAATTCCGGGATCCGCCAATTCTGGAGCCTTATCAGTTTTCGGTTCAATAATTTTAGCTGGATCAAAATCCTTGCTTGCTGCTTGCGGATTAGTTTGATAAAAATGTTCCATTGATAAGCGCCAAACTTGTGGTACATTTTGAACTTTCGGAGCATCTGTCTGAAATTTACTACCGGCTCCCAAGAACTTGCTAGCTGCCTCAATATTTCCGATCGTCGCCGACAAGCCAATTCTTCTTGGGTTAGCTCCAGCAAGTTTAGAAAGTCTCTCAATCAAGCAAAAAGTTTGGCCGCCCCGGTCACTGCGCAAAAAAGAATGGAGTTCATCAATTACAATAAACTTCAAGCCATGAAACAGATGAGGGATATCCATGTGTTTATTAATCATGAAACTTTCTAGTGATTCTGGAGTGATTTGTAAAATCCCAGACGGCTTTTTGAGCATCTTTCTTTTTTGAGACTGAGCAACATCCCCATGCCAGCGCCAAACCTTAATATCACTACCCTCACAAATATCATTTAGTCGATCAAATTGGTCGTTGATTAATGCCTTTAACGGTGCGATATAAAGAACTTGGATAGAATCGGATTTTTCCTTACTAATTTCAGAAAGAATTGGAAAAAACGCAGCTTCGGTCTTTCCAGCAGCAGTAGAAGCAGCGAGCAAAACATTATGGTCTGTTTCAAAAATTTCTTGAGCAGCTGCCACTTGAATCGGTCGCAGATCCTGCCAATTGTGCTCATAAATATAATCTTGAATAAATGGGGCATAGTGTCCAAAAACGTCCATTAATTCAAACCTTTCTAAATTGTAAACTCAGTAAAATCTTGATCACTATCATCAGATACCGCATCTGATTTAGCATAATCAAAGTCCTTTGACTTAAGTAGATCTTCGATCTTGGTGTCGGGATTTTGCCAAGTAATGTCGAGCAATTCAATAAAGTCACGAATCACCTCACGTGGGGTGATATTAGTATCTGCACCAATTCTGGCGTATTCAATCTTAATAAAAGTTGCCAGATCTTGATCAGTGATTGTTTTTTGATAGCCATACAAATTAGCATGCATATCTGCCAATTTATCAGTTAAAACCAGCATTTCTTCAGCATTAAGTGGATCAAGCATAATCACCGGTGCATACATATCGCGTGCGCCCGGACGTGCAAACTTTCCTTGAGCTAGACGCGAGCGCAGTGCTTCATAACTATAAACGCCTCGTCTTCTATCTTCAATTGCCTGCGGGGTCGCACCCATGATAATACCTAAGTATTTTGCTTTACCTTGAAGAGCATCATTATACATCGTGAGGATTTTTTCATAATTGTACTGGCGGCTAATACTATTTGGGATCTTGTAAATATTGACTAGCTCATCAATCATAATCATCAATCCTGCATAACCTGCTTGTCTAAAAAAGCTAGCGAAAATTTTCAAGTATTCATACCAATCGTCATCACTGATAATCACATTAACGCCAAGTTCTTTCTTAGCTTCGGTTTTATGAGTGTATTCACCTCTAAACCACTTGATCACCTTCGCTTTAGTTTCATCATCACCTGCTAAATATGCGTGATAATACATGTTAAGCAGCTTAGCAAAATCAAAACCATGCACTAACTCGCTTAGGTTAGAAACAACGCTATAAATCTTTTTATCAACAGCATCTTCAAAAGCAGGATCATCTGGACTTAAGTTAGTATCTTGGGCTACTTGTGATTGAACAGAATTAATCCAGCGATCAAGAATTAAAGTTAAAGCGCCGCCTTCAGGACGTGTTTTTGTAGATAAATTCTGGATTAATTCACGATAAGTGGCTAAGCCTTGCCCCTTAGTGCCCTGCAATCTTCTTTCAGGAGATAAGTCACCATCAACGACGACAAAATTTTTATCCATGACATAATTTCTAATTGTCTGAAGCAAAAAACTCTTACCCGAACCATAACGTCCGACAATAAATCTAAATGAAGCCCCACCTTGAGAAATTATATCCACATCATGCAATAAAGCTTCGATTTCGGCCTTTCTGCCGACAGTAATATAAGGCAGCCCAATGCGCGGCACCACCCCACCTTTTAGGGAATTGAGCACAGTTTGAGCAATTCTTTTAGGAACTTTTCTCTTTAATTCTGCCATTGATTACTTTCCTTTCAAAAACATTTCTTCTAGGTCTTCTTGGTAGTCTTCAATAATGCGTGGTTGATCCTTCTCAAATTCAATAACGCTATCGCCAATTTCATCAAATAATTTTTCATTAATACTATCAGCAAGAATCGATGCCATCAAGTGCTTTGACTGAAGATAGTTATTCCAGTCAGTATGCTTAAGTAAGGCCATAAGAAAGTAATTCTCATCAGCACTTAGGTTATATGAATTAGCTGCAGGCTGATCTGGCTCTTGGCGTGCAGTATTTTCAGCGTTTGACTCTCTATCACTTTCATCTAGTTGCTTTTCTTCATCTGTCAATAAGCTTTCTCGCGTAATTGACGCATCCTGTCTAATTTTACCTATATCGTTAAAGTTAATGTCAATCTTAGGACGAGCAGCTTCGAGACTTTGTTTGTGAAATTCGACAATTGCCTTTTTAATGGTATCTAGTAAAAGCGGCGATAAGTTATTGTCTTTGAGCTGACGACCCTTTTTATAAAAAATACGCGACAGGCGATCCACTTCATGGACGATGCGTTTTAAATTAGATAAGTAAGTTGGAATCGGCTCTAAACTTGTTTCATAAAGTTTGCCATCATTAATGGTAAATTCGTGATTCGCATCAATTTCATATTTATCAACTAAAGCATCTTTATGATAAACCACTGCACTAGCATAAATTGGACGCAAAAAAGTTTTCTTTTGGGCAATATAAAAATTATAGAAACTATGATTATTCACAGTAGTTTTCAACAATTCTTGCCAGACAAAAGAAAAAAGTTGGGCAAACTTCTTAAATTCCAAGGGGCTCTTGCTACGGTATTTAGATTTTTCGAGAACTTCCTGGGTAAAACTAACTGGCTCACTAACTTGTCTAGCAAGCTTTTGCAAAAACTCGTCTTGCTGCGTTTTTTCAGCGAATATATCCTTAACTAAACTTAAATCAAGATTATTCAAAATCGCATAATCACGCTGCCAGCTACATAAATATGGGCTTATTTCTGGATCAAATTTTTGCACATAATTGTCATGTAAGGACTGCATCTTCTCAAAGCCATCACGCGCATCTTTACAGCCGATCTTGTTTAAAAGCTCATAAATATAAACATAAACATAAGAGGTGCTAGTCTTCTCATAGAGGCCTTTTCTTAACTTAGTGCGCCAAGTAAAATATGTCCGCAGCTGCCCCAAGGTCATGTCATGATAGGTTGGATAATATCGCTTGAATGGATAAAACTTGTCATAGTTATCCTCATAATCAGCTGCAATTTTAGCCTGGATATAAAAGTTCTTATCACGGCCTACACTAGGAAAAACAGTATAGTCGTAGCTTTCACGCATCTTTTGAATGACGGAATCAACTGGTTTTGGCTTAACCTTTTTAACAGCTTTACGTGGCGGAATTTTTTGCGAACTATATTGACTGTCATTACTCTCAGCGGGTAAAACAAAATACTGACTTTGATCTGAAAGTTGGTTATTATTAACAGCAAGTTTATAGCCGTAATCAACGACCTTTTTTACTTCACTAACATCGACTTGGTCAAGCCACAAGCCCACCCACTGATCGCCTTTTACGCGAAAAGGAGAACTAAAGCCTGGCAGGTCCCTTATGGTAGAAGCAAAATCACCACAATTCACATCCAGAGTTAAAATGTGTGACAATTTTGGCTGAGGAGAAGAAAATTCTTGATTATTGAAGCGCGACAAAAATGCAAAAAAATTAGGGTTACCAGGAGCTTGTAAAGTAAAAAGTTTCTTGTTTCCACCAATCATTGGTTTAAATTTGATGCTATATTTCTTCCATAAGTAGTCTTCCAATTCCTTTAATTGCATTCTTTCGCCTTCTTTCGAACATATATTCTGTTGTGTATTATACCAGCAATCATAGTTTTTGCATATTGCTTTTTACCTCAAAATAAAAAAGCCACGCAGTCTAAACTACGTGGTAAAAATCTATTTTTAATCATGAACATACTTTTCGATCGCTTCTTCAACTAAGCTATTCAGTGATTCATCTTTACTTGCTGCATAAATAGCAGCTTTCATGTGTAATTCAGGACTAATTCTAACATTGAATGAACCCTTATACGACTTTTGTGGTTTAATTCCCTGAATCTTACAATCTTCTAAGTATTCATCAACAACATCTTGAAAATCAGTCCGAAGTTCATCGATGGTTTTGCCTTCATATGACAAGAGTCCATTGATTCCAATAACTTTACCAAAGAGAATATCATCATCTAGTGAATATTCAACAGATCCATAGTAACCTTTGTATGACAATTCTTTTTTCATTATATTTCACCTCGTAAATTATTTTTTATTTCTTTTACTTGATACTTAAGTAAATTTTTTTGTGGATGTGGTTTATGCAAGTAAATAGGTTTGTTTTCTTTTATAAATTTAACCCGTGAACCACTAGTCTTGCCTTTATTAAGCTTTTTATAACCTAACCATTCCAGTAACGACTCAACTTCAGTAAAAGTAATGCTCACCGATTCAGATTTTATTTTTTCAATTGTTCTTTTATGATTAACCATTATACCATTCTCACTTTTGCAACTATATTTAGTTACAAAATATTATACCAGCAATCACAGTTTTTGCATATTGCTTTTTACCTCAAAATAAAAAAGCCACGCAGTCTAAACTACGTGGTAAAAATCTATTTTTGCTTCTTTGCTGTCTGCAAAACTTTCAAAACTTCCAATGAATGCTCAAAAGCATTATCGCCAGCTTGCTTATCATTTTCCTTAAACATCCGGCTAAATTCAACAAATTCAGCAACCATACGATCATTATACTTATTAAGTTCAACTTTTTCAGGCTTAGCACCCTTTAAATCGAGCTCAACTTCATTAAGCTGACCAATTGAACCCTTTATCTTCAAGGTACCCTTTTCGCCCTCGATATAAGACCATTGATCAGTCACATACGAATCTTTAGCAGCCAATAAACTAGCTTGCATCCCTGGATACGAAAGCATTAAAGTACCTGACGTATCAATCCCTTTTTGCATAACTGGGAAATATTGAATCGCTTGTGGGACACCAAACAAACCAACTGCCAGGTGGATATTATAAATTCCAATATCCATCAAGGCGCCACCATCTTTTGCTGGATCAAAGACTGGCTTGATAATCCCCTTTAAGAAATCATCGTATCTGCTGGAATACTGTGTATAATTGAGTGCTACATCATGTACCGGGCCAATTTTTGCTA
This sequence comes from uncultured Lactobacillus sp., assembly GCF_947367085.1. Taxonomy (GTDB): domain Bacteria; phylum Bacillota; class Bacilli; order Lactobacillales; family Lactobacillaceae; genus Lactobacillus. Next base: position 23,651 of record NZ_CANBCP010000022.1, read on the forward strand.
AGTTATCTTTCAAATAAGCAAAGTTAGCCAAGTAAATATTTGTAATTGCTTCAACCAAAAAGACGCCCTTTTCATCTGCAATCTTTTTCAATTCTTGTGCTTGCTCGGCTGTATCCACAAATGGTTTTTCGCAAATTACATTATTACCTGCAAGCAGGGCAGCCTTTGCTACTTCGTAGTGCAGATTATTCGGCACAGCCACATAAACTGTATTCACATTTTCATCATTATAAAGTTCGTCATTATCAGTATAGTGATGATCAATCCCATACTCTTGAGCAAGCTGCACTCCAATTTTTTCACTGCGCTTAGTTGTCGAAATTGCTGCCAAATTTAAGTCAGGAACTTGATCGGCAATTGACAAAAAGTCATGCACAATCATCCCTGAACCCACAATACCTAAATTAATCATAAAAAGTTCCTTTCATAACCACCTACTTTAATTATACAAAAAAAGAGAGAAAGCACTTACTTTTTCTCTCTAAATTTATTATTTATCCATTTCTTGAGCTGCTTGGTTAATGATCCTAATCGCATTCAAACTGCGAGGATAGCCAATGAAAGGCACATTGCTTAAGACAACTTTTGTCAAAAATTCTTTATCATTTCCTAAACCCATATTTGCTTTGGCATGTGATAATAATTGAGGCTCACATCCACCTTGGGCAGCAAGATAACAAAAAGTAACCATCTCTCGTTGCTTATCATTTAGACCTTTTCTGGTGTAATAGTCACCAAAACAGTTATCCACAAGCCATTTGTTAATCGTTCCTTTTTTAGCAAAGTCTTTCATTTGTGGTCCAAATAACCGCATTTGGGTTTCTTCACCTTTTGCTAAACGATTTTTCATTGTAGTTGTTGCTTGAGTTTCAGGAGGAAGCTTCACATTGCGATCAAGCAAAATTTTATTGGTCGCTTCAAAAAATGGAAAGACTCTTCCTAACCCTAAATAGTCAACTGCTTGATATAGCACTTCTTTGGTCTCTACCGGACTGACATCATTGTCTAGTGCTACAGTTAACATTAACTTATATTCCTCTAAGCCCTGCATCCCTAATAAATATGCTAAATTCGATAACAGTTTGGTTTTTGAAGGTAAATCTACATCTTCTTGAACTTCCTCAAAAGTAAAGTGACTAATTCTCTCCCAAGCTTGTGGGTCTGTCTGCTTTAAAAATTGTGCATGTACGTTTTTTCCAGCTTCGCTAATGCTCATTGTCTATCCTCCTAATAAAATTTATGCCTATCTATTTTCAAAATTCATTGTAAAATAGTATTTCTTGTATTTAAAATATCTTTTTTGTATTAGTTATTATGCCTCTAAGCTATACAAATTTTACAATTTTGTATACTAATTATTTAAAATATATGTAACAAAAGAATATGCATATATTATTGGAATATTAGGTGCTTTTATTTGCTCCACAGATAGGTAGGTTTTACACTTAAGATGTCTTAAGTGAATATATTAATCCAGGAGGTAATTTATTATGGCAGATTATGACAAGAGACAATTAAAAGCTTTGGATAGAATTTCAAAGAAGATTGCAGATGCAGAAAGTCACTTGACTAAGATCGAAGATAGCGAACCTGATAAGAGACACCGTACTGCTCAACACGAAACTATCAAAGACATCAAGTCAATCTTAAAGCACGCTAAGAAAGTTAGCGAAGACAACGTTAAGATCGAAGCAAAGGGTGACGAAAAGGACGCTATTTACACTGAAGATGAAGCCGGTGTAATTAAGGACCTTAAGGATGAATTTGCTGAATTGGAAGACAAATTAAGTCACTTAAAGGACGAAGATGGCTACGACATCAAGCGTTACAGAGCAGAACACCACTCCCTTGAAAAAGCTGAAGACATCTTAAAGAAAGCTCACAAGTTTTAATTAAGATCTGAAGCAAAAAAACAAAGCTCATAAAATATTTTTCCTAAAGAAAAGGCAATTGGAAGTTTGATCCAATTGCCTTTTTTTAACTTTTATTATTTTTGAAATTTATTTTGTTATTTTCGATTTAAAGAGCGAGAGTTACTATCTTAATTCCTTATTAGAATAAACCTGTCTCAATAATTCCGCAATTTCACTGATTAACAATGCAGAAGGATTAGTTACAACGTTTTGATCGCCATAAGCTTCAACTGCCAATTTAGCGACATTTTCATTGAAGCTTGCTTCATCTACGCCATTTTCTTTCAAGCTCAACTTCATTCCTACTGCATGTGCCAAATCCACAATTCTCCTAACCAAACCATTAATTAATTCTTGATTATCATTGCCTTTAATTCCAAGACTACGAGCAATTTCTGCATAATCACTATCTGCCCGATAAACAGAATAATGTGGTCTCATCGCTAATTTTCTTGGACGCTTAGAATTAAATTTGATCACTGATGGTAACACTATCGCATCACTTAAACCGGAAGCAATATTATAAGTAGATCCCAATGCATGTGCCATCGCATGTCCGACACCTAAGAAGGCATTTGCATAAGCCATTCCAGCTAAAGTAGCAGCATTATGCATTCTACTTCTAGCAGCTTGATCACCATTATATGATTTTTCAAGATTTTCAAAGATCAGCTTAATAGCTTCCATCGACCAGCCTCGAGTAAAGTCTGTTGCCATCGTTGAAACATAACTTTCAATAGCGTGAGCTAAAGCTTCAAAACCAGAATTTGCAACTAATTCCTTTGGTAGATCTTCTACAAATTGATCGTCAACTATTGCAACATCCGGGTTGAGTGAGTAATCACACAAGGTTGATTTAATACCAGTTTTATCATTGGTAATAATCGCAAATGGTGAAACTTCAGAACCGGTACCTGATGTAGTTGGAATACATACTAATTGGATAGCATTATATTTGGGAAATCTAACCGTTCTTTTACGAATGTCCAGAAATTTTTGAGTAGCTTCATCGAAAGTCATTTGAGGATTTTCATAAAATAGACGCATTGCTTTAGCAGCATCCATTACAGAACCACCACCGATTGCAATTACAACATCTGGCTTAAAGATATTCATTCTGTGAACACCGTCAGCAATCGTTGCCGTAGTTGGATCTTTTGGCACAGCCTGAAATACTTCATAGCTCTTACGTCCGCGACGTTGACTAATAATATCAGTAATTTCATTTGCAAACTTCGATGCAACTTTTTCATCAGTTACGATAAAAAATCTTTCCACATCTGGCATATGCTTTAAGTAATTGGCAGCGTTGTGTTCAAAATATGTCTTGCTTGGCACCTTTACCCACTGCATATTATCTCTACGTGTTGCTACAGTCTTGATATTGAGCAAGTCCATTGCTCCAATGTTGTGTGAGAAGGTATTTGCTCCATAAGAGCCAGTTCCCAAGGTAAGTGATGGCAACATATTGTTGTAAAGATCTCCGACTCCACCTACAGAGGCTGGTGAATTTACTAAGATACGGCAAGCATCCATTTCATTAGAAAAGGCATCAATGATCTTTTTATCTTGTGAGTGAATACCTGCAGTATGTCCGCGACCGCCATAATTCAAAAGATCACGACAAATCTTAAATGCATCATCATGATCTTGAGCCTTGTACATCGTAAAGACAGGTGATAATTTTTCTGCAGACAAAGGATACTTCGGACCTACCCCATGGTATTCGGCGATAATAACCTTCGTATCTTTAGGCACAGTGACACCGCATAATTTTGCAATCTCATAGGCTGATTTACCAGCAATTGGACCTGCGACAGTTCCTCTTTTTGGATCGATAAAGTTTTCTTCAAATTTTTTGATCTCATCTGGCTTTAAGAAGTAACAGTTCCATTTGCTAAATTCATCTTTAACTTGATCATAAATATCCGAATCAACAACAACGGAGTTTTCAGATGAACAGATCATCCCGTTGTCAAAAGTCTTAGATAAAACAATATCATAGACTGATTCCGCCACATTAGCTGTCTTTTCAATGTAAGATGGACCATTACCAGGACCCACGCCAATCGCAGGCTTGCCTGAAGAATAAGCAGCCTTAACCATCCCCGGTCCACCAGTTGCTAAGATAGTTTGGACATTAGGGTGATCCATTAATTTGCTGGTAGCTTCCAAACTAGGATGTTCAATCCATTGAATGCAATTTTCTGGAGCTCCAGCTTCAATAGCAGCTTGTCTGATAATTTCCGCTGTTTTAACACAACATTTTTGAGCTTGTGGGTGAAAACCAAAAATAATTGTATTTCTAGTCTTCATAGCAAGCATAGCCTTGAAGATTACAGTTGAAGTTGGATTAGTAACTGGTGTTACACCTGCAATCACACCTTTAGGTTCTGCAATCTTAATTAATTGTTTTTCTTTATCTTTTTCAATTACACCAACTGTTTTTTCATGACGTAAAGAGTTCCAGATATTTTCACTGGCAAACATATTTTTAATTGCCTTATCTTCAACTACGCCACGAGCAGTTTCTTCGACAGCCATCTTAGCAAGTAAATAATTATTCTGCTCACCTGCTGTTGCAATTGCTTCACAGATCTTATTGACTTGTTCTTGAGTAAAAGTAGACATAATATCCAATGCTTTATGTGCTTTTTCCACATAACCATTGATCATTTTGTCAACATCAATTTGATTTTCAGTTTTTGTAGCTTTACTTTCTTGCACCATTAATGGGCCTCCTACAAACTATTACATTGTGATTTATTGATCAAAGCCAGTATAGTCTAGTTAAGATAGTTTTGTAAATACTCTTGCTCACTTTTTCTCAAATTCACAATGTTATAAAAAGTAAGAATGCTAGTTGCTCAGCGATGTTATCGCTTACAATAATTTGAAAATTGAAAATATTTTCACATAGTTAGATTGTGATTTAAAAATGTCTTTTTGAATAGATATATAT
>NZ_CANBCP010000023.1 GCF_947367085.1 uncultured Lactobacillus sp.
GCCTCTTTCTTTATGCAATAAAAAATCCTGTCGATAGGATATCATAATCTGCTATCAACAGGAAAAAGTATAGAGCCCTTTTTTTGTATAAATAATTAATTTAAGTTTGTCTAAAAGATAATAAATAATAGATTTTGTAACTATAACTCAAGTTGTATAATAATTCTGAATAGATTTTTTAAAAGAAGAAAAAGAAAGGTGAAATATATGAAATTACTTGCTATCGTGGGAAGTAATGCAGATCACTCATATAACCGTGATTTGTTACAGTTTATCCAAAAACATTTCGAAAATAGATATGAGATTGAATTGGCAGAGATTAAAGATTTGCCAATGTTTAAAGAAGGGATGCAAGAGCCTGACAGCGTAAAAGAATTATCACAAAAAATTCAAGGCGCTGATGCAGTTTTAATTGCAACTCCTGAACAACAACACTCAGTTTCTTCAGCTTTAAAGAGTGCTTTAGAATGGCTTTCTTCAGTTGAACACCCATTTAAGAACAAGCCAGTAGTTATTGTCGGAACTTCAGTTTTGTCACAAGGTTCTGCTCGTGGACAAAGCCACTTGAAGATGGTTTTAGCTTCACCAGGTTTTAGTGCAAAAGTGTTTAACGGCGATGAATTCATGATGGGAACTGCACCAAAACAATTTGACGAAAATGGTGATTTACCTGAAGGAACCGTTAAATTCTTAGACCACTTCTTTGATGAATTTGACGAATTTTATAACGAAGTTAAATAAGGAAGGAAGATTACGCTGATGAAATTACTCGCAATCGTTGGTACAAATGCTGACTTTTCATATAATCGTTTTTTAGAACAATTTATGGCAAAACGCTATAAGGATCAAGCAGATATTGAAGTTTTTGAAATTGCTGATCTTCCTCAATTTAAAAAAGAAGCTCAACCAGATAGCCGAATCGATGAATTTAGAGATAAAATTACCCAAGCGGATGGTATTATTATCTCAACTCCAGAATATGACCATGGTATTCCATCTTCCTTAAAGTCCGCTATGGAATGGACTGGTAGTCATGCTCAAGGCAATGGCAACGTTATGAAGATGAAGCCAGTAATGGTTTTGGGTACTTCTTACGGAATTCAAGGTGCTTCAAGAGCACAAGAAGAAATGCGTGAAATTTTGCTCTCACCTGACCAAAGTGCTAATGTTTTGCCAGGAAATGAAGTTTTGATTGGACATGCCGCAGATAAATTTGATAAAAATACTGGTGATTTGTTAGATGAAGCTGCAATTAAGAGTGTTGATGATGCATTTGAGAACTTTGTTGCTTTCGTAAAACAAAGTCAAAAATAAAAACATCACGAGAAAAAGAAAACTAGATTTTCACCTAGTTTTCTTTTTCTTTATGTCATAAATAAGCTAAAATTAGCCATGAAGAGAAAAAAGTATAAAAAATGAAGGATGGTGAAGTGGATGATAGAGCCACTTAACTTACCATTAAACAAAGTCCCAAATGCTCGTGATTTAGGAGCTTATGAAGGTCTTGATGGTAGAAAAATAAAGAGCCAGCGCTTATTGCGTACTGGCAAACTAGTGAATATGACCTCAGAAGATGAGGATTATTTGGTTAATTACGGTTTAAATAAAATTGTGGATTTACGGACTCCAACTGAAATTAGAAATTGGCCAGATAAAGTACCTGCAAATGTAGAACATTTTGATATTTCAGTTCATGAGGACGAAAAAGTTGGTGTTCCTGATGAAAAAAGAGAAACATTGCGTAAGATGTATGACAAGGACCAATATGCAGGCTTTAAGGGGATGTGCCATCAATATGAAATTACAGTAAACTCACAACACTCACAAAAGGCTTACTATAAGCTGTTAGAGTTATTGGCAAATAATGAGACAGGAGCAACAATTTATCATTGCTCTGAAGGAAAAGACAGAACAGGTTTTGCGAGCTTATATATCCTCCATATTCTAGGAGTAAATATGTCGATTATTCGTCAAGATTATTTATACTCTAATTATGCTTTAACTGATTATCGTAGCCGCTTAGATAAAAAAATAATCAAGGAAGGCGGCAATGATATCTTAAGAGCATGTATGCGTTCTTTAGGTAGTGTGGCTAACGAATATTTAGATACCGCATTATTATTAATTGATAAAGAATACGGCGGCTTAGATGAATACCTTAAAAATCAAATTGGTGTAAGCCAAGATATGGTTGAGCAATTACGTAATCTATATTTAGAACCAAAGAAGGCATAAGATGATCGAAGATTATTCTCAAAAGCAAATTTCAAAAGTAGGTCGCGCATTAGGAACCATTATTACACTCCAAATATTTGGTTCACGCGATGAATTTATTTTAGATCAGTCGTTTAGATTAATTAATGGCTATGAAGATCGACTAACAGTTAATCGAGATGAATCTGAAGTAATGGATGTAAATCATGCAGCGGGACTTCATCCAGTCCAAGTTTCTACCAGTACATATCGTCTGATTAAATTAGCGGTAGAAAAAAGTCGTGAAAATTTTGGCTTTAATGCACTTATTGGCCCGGTTGTAAAATTATGGCATATTGGTTTTAAAGGAGCCCATGTTCCAACAGATGAACAAATCAAAGAGAAAATGGCTTTAACTGATCCCGATGATGTGATTTTGGATGATAATAATCAAACAGTCTTTCTAACTAAAAAAGGAATGGAACTTGATTTAGGCGGTATTGCCAAAGGGTATATTGCCGATCGAATCCGAGATTTATGGCATGCATATGATATTCGTGCTGGAATTATTAATTTAGGTGGAAATGTCTTATTTGTTGGCTCAAGTCCACGCCGAGAAGATGGCAAGTGGGTTTTGGGTGTGCAAGATCCTAAGAAAAAACGTGGGGACAATTTGACTACAGCTACCATTAGTGAGTGCTCAGCAGTAACATCTGGTACTTATGAGCGCTTCTTAGAAATAAATGGTAAGAAATATCACCATATTATTGATCCTAAAACGGGGTATCCTGTTAAAACTAATGTAGCAGGTGTAACCTTGTTTACACGTGATTCTGTTCAAGCGGAGCTTGAATGCAAGAGATTATTTTTTGCAGGTTCTCCAATTAAAGATTGGCAAAATGAAAAAGAGGGCCGCTACGGAGCTATTTTTATTTATAACGATGATCAAATTGAACGCGTTGGCGTATGAAAAAAGGCGAGACAAAAATCTCGCCTTTTATTATCCTAAAGTTCGACTGATACCAAAAACAGCCTTAAAGACACCGTTTGAAAGACCTGGTGTGTTGTAAATTATTGCACGTAGAATTGGTGAATCAATCGTTTGTTGGATAAACCATTGATTTTGAAAGACATTACACATTGACAAAACAACATAAACTACAAAATATGCCGCCACCAATGAAATTAATGCTCCTAAAACGTTATCTAATAAAGTTCCAAATCCCTTTTTATTAGGATCTTTAGTTGGTAGCCAGCCTTTGATAATTTTGACAATCATCTTTCCAATAAAGAAAATGATAAAGAAAGCTAAGAATCGATATCCCATTAATTCTAAAGGGGTATTACCGCTAGTTGGAACTACGCTGCCTGAAAATTGAGTGTAAAACCAATTTCCCAAATTGTTTTGACCTAAAATAGCTGCCGCAAAAATAATTGCTGCAAAAATCAAATTTATTATCCGTCTAGAAAAACCAAGTTTATAGCCTTTATAGGTTTGATAGCCTAAGTATAGTAAGACTAATAATGTAACAATCAACGCAATCCTCTCCTTTGGCTAATATTATAACCGATAAAAATTACTTTTAGTTAATCCTATTAGTTTCTTTGACGATTTATAAAAAATACTCCATAATTAATACGTTAAGCATAAAAATAAAATTGTTATTTATGCAGTTTTGAGGTAAATTATAGAATGTGAAACAAGGTTTCACGGGTGAAAAATGAATCCAGAAGTTTTTGAAAAAGCTCTTTTAGAAAAAGGCATCGAGCTTTCTTTGGAGCAAAGAAAACAATTTGCTACTTATTATCAAGATTTGATTGAAGTAAATGAAAAAGTAAATCTCACACGAATCACTGATGAATCTGAGGTTTATTTAAAGCATTTTTATGATAGTGTGACTCCATTATTTGTTTTTCCGGATGTTTTTAAAAAGGATGCTAGCTTATGTGATGTTGGCGCAGGCGCTGGATTTCCGTCTTTACCAATCAAGATTTTGCGTCCTGATTTAAAGGTTACGATTATTGATTCTTTAGGTAAAAGGCTCAAGTTTTTGGATCAATTAGTAAAAAAACTTGGCTTAACAGACGTCAGTTTGGTGCATGCACGTGCTGAAGATGCTGGTCAAAATCCTGACTTACGAGCAAAATTTGATATTGTCACAGCTAGAGCAGTAGCTCGAATGAGTGTATTGAGTGAATACTGCTTGCCGTTAGTTAAACAAGACGGCTATTTTGTGGCATTAAAGGGACCGAAGGCTAGTGAAGAATTAAATGATGCTAAAGATGCAATTAAACTTTTAGGCGGGAAAACTAAAAAGATAGTTGAACTGACATTACCTAATACAGATGATGAAAGAAATTTAGTATTAGTTAAAAAAGTAGCTAAGACTCCGAAAAAGTATCCACGTCAAGCGGGTACTCCTAACCGTAAACCACTATAAAGTTATTGGAGGAAGAGGACATGGCACTATTTTTTGGACATAAAAATAAGGTCCCAGAAAATAAACAGGTTCAAGAAATTGAATTAGATAGAATTGTTCCTAATCGCTATCAACCAAGAAGAACTTTTAATGATGAATCAATTACTGAATTAGCTCAAACTTTGAAAGAGCAGGGGTTGCTTCAACCTATTGTTGTTCGTCAAGATAGCGATGATCCAGAAAAATACGAAATAATTGCAGGTGAACGCCGCTATCGAGCTGCTCAGTCTTTAATGTGGGCTAAAATTCCAGCTATTGTGGAAGATATGGATGATGATAAAGTTGCCTCACTTGCTTTGATCGAAAATTTGCAACGTGAAGACCTTAATCCAATTGATGAAGCCCAAGCTTATATTGAGTTAATGAAAGTTAATAATTTAACCCAAACTGAGCTAGCTAAGCAAGTTGGAAAAACTCAATCTTATGTGGCAAATAAGATCAGATTATTACGCTTGACGCCGAAGGTGCAGAGTTTTTTAGTTTCTAAAAAAATTAGCCAACGTCATGGACGGGCACTTTTAGCTTTAAATAACGAAGATCAAGATCGAGCTGTCAGTGAAGTTGTAAAAAAAGGACTTACTGTCAAAGAAACTGAGGCTATGGTTGAAGATCTTGATGGTTATTTTGAATCTTTAGCTGCACAAGAGCAAAAAGATCAAGTTGTAAAAAAGCCGAAAAAGAAAAAACCTATCATTAGAACTGGCAATGATTTTAAAGTGCAAGTTAATACAATTAAACAAGCAATTAAAATGGCCCGTGAATCCGGTTTAGAAGTCAAATATAAAGAAGACAAAGAAGAAGATTCATATAAAATTACGATTGAGCTGCTGAGAAAGTAGGCGTTAAGGAGACAAAATGGTTCAGATTATATCAGTTGCAAACCAAAAAGGTGGAGTAGGTAAAACAACTACTACCATTAATTTAGGAGCAAGTATTGCTGCCCATGGCTATAAAGTGTTAATTGTGGATATTGATCCGCAAGGAAACGCGACTTCAGGATTAGGAATTGAAAAATCATCAGTTGATAAAGATGTATATAATGTTTTGATTGATGAAATTCCGATTTCAGAAACTATTCATCATACCTCTGCTAAGAATTTAGATGCAGTTCCAGCAACTATTCAATTAGCTGGTGCTGAGATGGAATTAACATCTTTAATGGCACGAGAAACTAGATTAAAACAAGGAATTGATGAAGTAGCAGATCAATATGATTTTATCTTTATTGACTGTCCTCCTTCTTTAGGACAATTATCAATCAATGCTTTTACCGCTTCGGATTCCATTTTGATCCCAGTACAAAGCGAATATTACGCAATGGAAGGTTTGAGTCAATTGCTCAATACCATTCGTTTGGTTCAAAAGCACTTCAACAAAAATTTGGGCGTAGAAGGCGTTTTACTTACAATGCTTGATGCTCGAACTAATCTGGGTGCTGATGTTGTCAAAGAGGTTCAATCTTACTTTAGTAAAAAAGTTTATAAAACGATCATTCCTAGAATTACGAAACTTGCGGAAGCTCCAAGTTATGGTAAACCAATTACCGAATATGCACCTAAATCTCGTGGTGCACAAGTTTACGACTCTCTAGCAAAAGAGGTGCTAAAAGCTCATGACAAGAAATATTAAAGATAAAGAATCTAAAAAAAGAGGACTTGGAAAAGGCTTAGAAGCTTTATTTGAAGAAAGTCCTCAAGTACAAGAAACTGAAGAAGTTAATGAAATTGCTTTGGATGAAATTCGTCCTAATCCTTATCAGCCCCGGAAAACTTTTGATGATAAGAGTTTAAAAGAATTAGCTGAATCTATTAAAGAAAATGGAGTTTTCCAGCCGATAATTGTTAGAAAATCAGCTGTTAGTGGCTATGAAATAATTGCAGGAGAACGTCGCTATCGTGCTTCTAAATTAGCGAAAAAGAAGACTATTCCAGCTATTGAACGTCAATTTGATGAAGCACAAATGATGGAAGTTGCAGTACTTGAAAATCTGCAACGTGAAGATTTGACTCCTCTTGAAGAAGCCCAAGCTTATGAGATGCTTCAAAAAAATCTTGGGTTGACTCAAGAAGAAGTTTCTAAGCGTTTAGGAAAGTCTCGCCCATATATTGCTAATTATTTACGTTTGCTGACTCTTCCTCAAAAAACAAAGCGTCTGCTTCAACATGGCGAACTGTCAATGGGACAGGCTAGAACTTTGCTAGGTTTGAAAAATAAAGAGGGTATTGATGCTTTAGCAAAAAAGGTTGTAAAAGAAGGAATTACTGTTCGTCAACTAGAATCGTTAGTTAACAAGATGAACGAAAAAAATAAGCAGCCTAAACCTAAGCGTATCAAAAAATCCGCTTTTATTCGTGCTAGTGAAAGCCAATTGGCTGGAAAATTTGGAACCTCTGTTAACATTACGGAAGGTAAAAAAGGAAATGGTCATTTGGCGATTGATTTTGCTTCTACAGAGGAATTAAATCGAATTTTAGATCTTTTAGGTGTTAACCTAGATAAAGAATAAAAAGGTTTATAATTTATTGGAGGTTTTTCATGTATCATTTGGGTGATTTAGTTCAGATGAAAAAACCACATGCTTGTGGCGAAAATAAGTGGGAAATCTTACGAATGGGTGCAGATATTCGCCTTAAATGTATGGGATGCGGTCATATCGTTATGATGCCACGATCTGATTTTAATAAGCGATTAAAAAAGGTCGTGACAATGGCAGATGATCCAAAAGCTAAGAACTTAGAATATTATGTCCCAACAGATGAAATTGTTGTACCTCATTTTGGAGATTAGATAAAAGGAGAAAGAAATGGCATTAACTGCAGGTATCGTTGGCTTACCAAACGTAGGAAAGTCAACTTTGTTTAACGCGATTACTAAAGCTGGAGCTGAAATGGCAAACTATCCATTTGCCACTATTGAACCTAATGTGGGAATGGTTGAAGTACCAGATTCACGTTTGGCAAGAATTCAAGAATTGATTCCAGCTAAAAAGATTGTACATACAACATTTGAATTTACTGATATTGCTGGATTAGTTAAAGGTGCTTCTAAGGGTGAAGGCTTAGGAAATAAGTTCCTTGAAAACATTCGTCAAACTGACGCCATTGTTCATGTAGTACGTGCATTTGATGATGATAATATTACTTCAGTTACAGGTAAAGTTGATCCTGAAGAAGATATCAATACTATCAATCTTGAATTAGCAATTGCTGATTTAGATGCAGTTAACCGCCGTATTGGAAAAGTTCAAAAAGTAGCTCAACAAGGTGATAAGGAAGCTAAAGCCGAAATGGCAGTTTTGAATAAATTGAAGCCAGTTCTTGAAGAAGGCAAAGCTGCTCGTTCAATTGACTTTAATGAAGATGAACAAAAGATTGTTAAAGGTTTATTTTTACTTACTTCTAAACCAGTGATTTATGTTGCTAATATTGCTGAAAGTTCAATGGCTGATCCAGAAAGTGATAAGTATTATCAAATCGTTAAAAAACATGCTGAAAGTGAAAATGCAGAAGCTTTGGGGATTAGTGCAGCAACTGAAGAAGAAATAGCCTCAATGGATGATGATGAAAGAAAAGAATTCCTTGAAATGGAAGGCGTTGAAGAATCCGGTCTTGATCGTTTGATTAAAGCTGCTTACCACATTTTAGGACTTCGCACATTCTTTACTGCAGGGGGTCCTGAAACTCGTGCCTGGACTTTCCATGAAGGTATGAAAGCACCTCAAGTTGCAGGTGTTATTCACTCAGACTTTGAACGTGGTTTTATTCGTGCAGAGGTTGTTTCATTTGATGATTTGAATGAGTTAGAAACCATGCAAAAAGTTAAAGAAGCAGGAAAATTACGTCTTGAAGGAAAAGACTATGTTGTTCAAGACGGTGATATTATTGAATTTAGATTTAACGTTTAGGAGAAGCGGATGGATTCAAAAAAAGAACAAGAAAATGAAAATCTCCAAAATGCTGCTAAAGATGAAAAATCTCAAGAAACGCAAAATAGCAAAAACCAAGTAGCAAGTGCAAGTCAACAAGCTAAATTAAAGAAAAAAGCACAACAAGCAGATCACGAAGAAGATATTAAAAATACTGATCCTAAGGAATTACGTAGTAAACTCAGTAATAAAAACTCTGATTATGTTTTTCGTTTGGAAAAGTTCTTGCTTGATAACGAAAACTTTTCAATGAATCAAGTGGAACCGGCAATTGATAATATCTTACCTGAAATTATTATTGCTCAACATAAAGGTATTCCTGCAAGTACGCTTTATCAAATGTCACCAAGCCAAAAAGCTCATGAATTAGCTCATCCTAAAGCAAAACCTGTAAAACAAAACTTCTGGCTTCAAGTACTAGATAGCAGCTTGTTTTATTTAGCTTTATTTGGTGGTCTTTACGGTATTGTTGAATTGTTTTCCGGTCCAAAAGCTCAAAAACAAGGTCAACTTGGAATCATTACCTTGATTGTTTTAGTCTTTGGCTTAGGAATTTTAATGGCATACTACAATAATTGGATTATTAAACCTAAGTCAGACCGTCAGCCAACTTGGAAAATTGTCTTAGGCGGCATTGGCGCAGTTATTTTGATGTTTGTATGGGTGACTGCAACTAGCTTAAAACCGGTAGCAGCAATTAATCCACCACTTAATCCATGGGTTTTAATTGTGATTGCAGCCATCGCATTTGCAGTTCGTTACTACTTAAAGAAACGTTACCATATTGTTGATCCTGTTCGTCAAGCTAGGATGGAGCAGGCAAGACAACGTGACGAAAAATAAAAAAAGGGCTAATATAAGTAGTTAATAACTACTTTGTAGGTTGTATTTTTAGCTCGAAAACTAATAAATAGGCGCAGAGTCGTCTATTTATTTTGTTTTCTGCATTATTTTTAAAAAGGGAGGTCATTTATGATTAATACCTTGCGAAAGTCGATTAGACAATATAAAAAAATGTCTTTCACATCGCCGGTTTTAGTAGCTATCGAAGTATTAATTGAAATGTTAATTCCATATTTAGTAGGAATTCTAATCGACAAAGGAATTATGAAAGGAAATATGGGCTACATCAATAAATGGGGGCTTATTTTATTCATAATTACTTTATTATCTTTAGCTACCGGGGCAGCAGCCAGTTTTGTTTCTGCTCATGCGGCAGCGGGATTTGCGGCTAATTTGCGAAAAGACATGTTTTATCATATTCAAGATTTTTCTTTTGAAAATATCGATAAATTTTCTAGTGCAAGTTTGGTAACACGACTTACAACAGATGTAACAAACGTGCAAAATGCGTATCAAATGTTAATTCGAATTGCGGTGCGCGCACCTTTAATGTTAATTTTTTCTGTTATTATGTCATTTGTCATCAGTCCTCGTTTAGCATTGATCTTTGTTATTTTAGGGCCTATCTTGATCATTGGCTTATTTTTAATTATTAAAAGTGCATATCCATATTTTCCTAGAATTTTTAAGGGATATGATAATTTAAATCAAGTTGTCCGTGAAAACGTCCGTGGTATTCGTGAAGTTAAGACTTATGTTCAAGAAGAATCTCAAATAGAAAAGGCAGAGGAATCTACTGGTTTTATTTATAGATTATTCTCGACTGCGCAAAAGATCATGTCACTTAATGTCCCACTTTTGACATTTATCTTAGATTTGTCGATGTTACTAATTTCTTGGTTTGGTGCTAAAGAAATCGTGGGAGGCAGTTTACAAACTGGACAATTGGTTTCCATGTTTTCATATTCAAATTCTGTTTTATTTAGTTTGAATATTTTAGCAATGATCGCAACGCAATTAGTTATTTCGAATGCAAGTGGTAAACGTATTGCAGATGTTTTAACTGAAGAGCCTGCTATTGAAAATCCTAGAAAGCCTCTTAAAGAAGTAACTAATGGAGAAATTGTTTTTGACCATGTAAACTTTAAATATGAACCAGGTGAAAAACACTTAGCCTTAGATGACATTAATCTTAGAATCAGACCAGGAGAAACCATTGGAATTATCGGTGAGACAGGCTCTTCCAAGTCGACACTAGTTTCGATGATTCCGCGTCTTTATGATGCAACTTCAGGTGCTGTTAGAGTGGGCGGACACAATGTTAAGTCATATGATTTGAAGACCTTGCGTGATAACGTAGCCATGGTCTTACAAAATAATGTTCTATTTTCTGGTACGGTTAAAGAAAACCTTAAGTGGGGTAATGAAGATGCAAGTGATGAGCAAGTTATTGCTGCAGCCAAAGTTGCCCATGCCGATGGCTTTATTCGCGAGATGCCAGATGGCTATGATACGATGGTTGAACAAGGTGGTAATAATGTTTCTGGTGGACAAAAACAACGTATCACAATTGCACGTGCTCTTTTAAAGAATCCAAAAATTTTGATTTTAGATGATTCTACGTCTGCTGTTGATACTAATACTGAAAGAGAAATTCGCTTAGCTTTGCGCGATGATATGCCTGAAACAACTAAGATTATCATTTCTCAAAGAATTGTGTCGATTAAAGATGCCGATCGTATTATTGTAATGAATCATGGAAAAATTGAAGACATTGGTACTCACGATGAATTGATGAAGAAAAATGAGCTTTATCGTTCAATTGCTACATACCAAGATGATCAAGGAAAGTAGGTGAGATAGATGGATCAAACTAAACAAGGCCAAATTAAGGGGAATCGTAGACAAAACCTCGGTCGTTTATTAAAAGTTGTTTATCGCACTTCGCCATCAATGCTCATCATTTCAATGATCAGTATTATTGTTAGTGCAGGTGCTAGCGTTTATGGATCACTATTTATTGAGAGATTGATTGATCAATATATCGCGCCTCTTACCCGCCAAAGTAATCCTAATTTTGCTCCATTACTTGAAGCTGTCTTATTCATGGGCGGTATTTTTGCAATTGGAGTTTTAGCAGGATATTTGTTTAACGTATTGATGGCAATCTTAGCTCAAAAAGTTCAATTCAATATCCGTAATCAAATGTTTACTCATATGGAGTCGTTACCAATTTCATATTTTGATCAAAATAACTACGGCGACATTATGAGTAGATATACCAATGATATTGATACTTTGATGCAAATGGTTTCACAATCGATTCCACAATTTGTTAATTCGGGGTTAAGCTTGCTTTTTGTAGTTGTTGCTATGTTTTCTTTAAGTTGGCAATTAACTCTGTTCTCATTTTTAGTGTTTGGACTTTCAATTGGAATAGTTAAATTTTTAACTAAAAAGTCAAGTTTTTATTTTAAAGTTCAACAGGAAAAATTGGGTCAAATCAATGGCTACGATGAAGAAATGCTCAATGGTTTGAAAGTTATTAAAGTCTTTTCTCATGAACCACAATCTAAGGCAGGCTTTGATGGATTCAACGAACAATTGAGACAAGCCTCTGGAAAAGCCAACACTTATGCGACTATTTTGTTCCCAATCATGGGAAATATGGGAAACTTACTTTATGTTTTGATTGCCTTTTTAGGTGGAGCAGTGGCAATCAATGGTTGGGCCCCACTTACTTTAGGTGCAATTGCATCATTCTTGCAATTATCAAAATCTTTCTCAATGCCAATTGCTCAAATTTCTCAGCAATTGAATTCAATTGTTTTAGCTTTGGCAGGTGCCGGCAGAATATTTGAACTACTTGATCAACCTTCTGAAGTGGATAACGGCGACGTTATTATATCTAAAGATGAAAAAGTTAAAGGTCAATGGTATTGGAATGTTCCTGAAAAAGATGGCCAAATCAAAAAAGTTCCGATTAAGGGACATATAATTTTTGACCATGTAAACTTTTCTTATGTACCAGATCATCCAATTTTACATGATATTAATATCAATGCTAAACCTGGTATGAAAGTAGCTTTAGTTGGAGAAACTGGAGCAGGTAAAACAACAATTTCTAACATGTTAAATCGTTTTTATGAAATCGATTCTGGGACCATCACTTACGATGGAATTCCGATTTCTCAGATTAGAAAAAACGATTTGCGACACTCCTTGTCAATTGTCTTACAAGAAACGCACTTGTTTACAGGAACAGTTATGGATAATATTCGCTTTGGTAAGCCAGATGCTAGTGATGATGAAGTTTATCAGGCAGCTCGTTTAGCTCATGCTGATGAATTTATTCATGAACTTGATCACGGCTATGAGACTGTAATTGATGGTGATGGTAGTGACCTTTCTCAAGGACAAAAACAATTGCTGAGTATTGCCCGTGCTATGATTGCTGATGAGCCAGTGATGATTTTAGATGAAGCTACATCAAGTATTGATACTAGAACTGAAAAGATGGTTCAAGCTGGGATGGATAATTTGCTTGCGGGTAGAACTAGTTTTGTAATTGCTCACAGACTTTCCACTATTGTAAATTCAGACCTTATTTTAGTACTTGATCATGGCCGCATCATCGAACGCGGTAATCAACAAGAATTACTTGCTCAAAAGGGTTATTATTACGAATTATATACTGGTAAACGTGAAATCCAATAAAGGGATGTGCTCATTGAGCGCATCTTTTTTTATAATTTTATTAAGGAAAGACGTAACTATATTTTAGTTACAAAAAATGGGTAAAATATTATTAACAAGAAAATAAATGTATAAGGAGGACTTTTCTCCATGAAAATTTTAGTCGTTGATGATGATAAAGAAATCGTAGAACTTTTAAGTATCTACTTAAAAAATGAAGGCTATGAGCCATTAGCTGCTTATAGCGGTAAGGAAGCATTAACCAAGCTTTCTACTAATCCAGATATTGCATGTATGATTTTGGATATCATGATGCCGCAAATGTCAGGAATTGAAGTTATTAAAGAAGTGAGAAAAGATTCAGAAATTCCAATTTTAGTTGTTTCTGCTAAAACTGGCGATATGGATAAAATTCAAGGTCTAATCACTGGTGCAGATGATTACGTAGTAAAGCCATTTAATCCTTTGGAAGTTATGGCTCGTGTACGTTCTCTTCTTCGTCGAAGCCAAAAAGAAGTAAAAACTGATAAGCCAGATATTTTGGAAGTTGGACCTTTAGTAATTAATAAAGATTCTCACGAAGTAAAAACTATCGATGGTACCACCATTCAATTGACAGCTTTGGAATTTGGGATTTTATATATGCTCGCTAGCCATCCTAACCGCGTCTTTAGTGCTGATGAAATTTTTGAACGTGTATGGCAACAAGAATCTGTTGTATCGGCTAAGACTGTGATGGTTCACGTGTCTCACTTACGTGATAAAATTCAAAAAGCTACTAATGGTGAAGAAGTTATTCAAACTGTATGGGGTGTAGGATACAAAGTAGAAGCTTAGTCAATGAAAAAACAAAAAGTTAAATTAACTACTAGAGAAAAAAGTGAATTATTTGGTGAGGGTGTAATTACTGTTATTCTCTTGCTTTTACTCAATTTATCTGTAGTTATCTTAATTAATTTAGCAGTGCTTAATGATCCACGCTTAGAAAATAGCATTTATTTTTTAAAAAAGACCATCACATTGTGGAATGGAACGCATTTATGGTCTTGGCAACGTGGCTTTATTATAATCATGCTGATTTTTGACGCAATTGTGGTTTACTGGCGCTTGATTCGTCGCTATCACCAAATGCAGCTGCGGCATGTAATTAGTGAATTACACTATATTGCAGATGGACATCTGGACCATCGCATTCCATTTATTGTTAAAACAGATTTACAAAAAGTTATTGATTCAATCAATGCTTTAGTTGATAGTACGGTTGCTTCGATGGAAGAAGAAAGGCAGATTGAACAATCAAAAGATGATCTGATCACGAATGTCTCACATGATATTCGAACGCCTTTAACGTCAATTATCGGCTATTTAGGGCTATTAAAAACGCAGCCTAATATAAATGATGCCGATGGCAAAAAATACGTAACAATCGCCTACGATAAGGCTTTGCAAATGAAATCACTAGCTGATGACCTCTTTGAATACACTACTTTGCGCTCATCAACAAAAACTAAACTTGTCTTAGCTCCGTTACATGTAAATTCAATGCTTGAGCAAGTAGAAGCGGGTTTTGAATTAGAAGCCGAAAAGAAAAATATTAGTTTTGAAGTTACTTGTCGACCTTATGATTTAACCATGCAAGCTGACGCAAAAATGATCGTCCGGGTTTTAAATAATTTGATTTCTAACGCTTTAAAATATGGACATGGGGCTACAAAAATTTATTTAATTGCTAACAAAATAAATAATGATCAAGTTGAACTGCGAGTTGAAAATAATGGTGAGCAGATTCCAGCTAAATCTTTGAAAAAGATTTTTGAAAGGTTTTATCGAGTAGAAACATCTAGAAACTTAAAAACCGGAGGTACCGGTTTAGGTTTAGCAATTACTCAAAGCATAATTGCCTTACATGGCGGTGAGATTACTTGTAAGTCTGATGCTAAGATGACAAGTTTTATTATTCGATTACCTTTAAATGGACCACAAGCTAAATAGTGGTGTGCTATAATTTATGCTGAATTGATTTATATTTGGAGAGAAATAATGAGCGAATCTAGCATTACATTAAATACGTGTATTTTAATCTTAAAAGAGCACCACTTACTTAAGTCAAGTGCAGTTCAAGATGCAGTTCCAACTAAGATGGACTACATTTCTTATGATTCACGTGATATCAAAACTAATACTCTATTCTTTTGTAAAGGAGCAGGCTTTAGACCCACTTATTTATCAATGGCCAAAGATAATGGGGCTATTTGTTATGTGGCTGAACAACCTTATCCAGAAGGAAAAGGAATGCACGCTTTAATTGTTCGTGATGTTTCAAAAGCGATGGCACTTCTTTCTGCGGCATTTTTTAGATTTCCACAAGATGATTTATATGTTGTGGCATTTACTGGAACTAAGGGAAAGACTACTTCAGCGTACTTCTTAAAAGGGATGCTTGATGAAATTAATGGTGGACGTACTGCTTTAATTTCTTCAGTTGATGATGTGGTGGGCCCCAAGCCTGAAGACCGCTTTAAGTCTAGTTTAACTACACCAGAAAGTTTGGACTTATTCCGTGATATGAGAACTGCTGTGGATAATGGTATGACTCACTTAGTAATGGAAGTTTCAAGCCAAGCTTATAAGAAAAATCGTGTGTTTGGCTTAACTTATGATCTAGGATTTTTCTTAAATATTACGCCTGACCATATTGGTCCAAATGAACACCCTAACTTTGCAGATTATTTACACTGCAAGCTGCAGCTTATGGTTAACTCACGTAAGTGTATTATTAACGCAATGTCAGATCATTTTGATGAGATTTATGCTGCAGCAACGACGACTACTAATCCTGACAGTATCTATCTATTTTCAAGCAATGACTTTGAAAATCCAAACTTGAAACAACCAATCGATTTTCGATACCAATCAATTGAAACTGATATGGCAGAAACTAAGTTCAAGCTATTTTGTGCGTCTGAAAAAGCTAAAAAGTTACCAATTGCTGGTGAATACACCTTGCAAATGATTGGTGATTTCAATGAAATGAATGGTACAGCAGCAATTATCGGTGCAGGTTTAGCCGGCGAAAATCATGAACAATGTGCTAAGGGAATTCGCCATGTAACTATTCCTGGTAGAATGGAAGCCTTACCTTCTCACGGACATGGAACTGTGATTGTTGACTATGCACACAATAAAGCTTCTATGATGGCTTTGATGGGCTTTATGAAGAAGGAATTTAACAATCCTAAGATTATTGTTGTAGTTGGTGCACCAGGCGATAAGGGAGTTTCTCGCCGTCCTGGTTTTAGTGAAAGTTTAACGGCTTATGCAGATAAAGCATTTTTAACTACTGATGATCCAGGCTTTGAAGATCCTCAAGACATTGCTGAAGAAATTGATGCCGGTATTGATCATACAAAAGTTGATGTCACTATTGAATTAGATCGTGAAAAAGCGATTCATGATGCAATAGCTATGGCACATAAAGATGATATCGTCTTAATTTGTGGTAAAGGTGCAGATCCTTTCCAAAAGATTCGTGGTGTAGATACTCCATATCCAACTGATATTAAAGTTGCCGAAAGAGTCATTAACGAATTAGAAAAAGATGCAGAAAAAGAAGACTAGTTAGGATAGAAGTATGAAGCATTTTTTCTCAATTATTGGCGGGATGGGAACTATTGCGACTGAAAGTTATGTTCGCTTAATTAACCATCGTGTAAAGATAACCAAAGACCAAGATTATTTGAATTATATTTTGGTAAATGATGCCCAAATTCCTGACAGAACGGCTTACATCAAGGATCATACCCAGCCAAACTTTTTCTTGGATTTAAAAGAGGACGTCTTAGGTCAAGCTAAGCTAAATCCAGATTTCTTTGTAATGCCATGTAATACTGCACATTATTTTTACGATGATTTAGCTGCTTTAACTGACATTCCATTTTTACACATGATGCGGATTGCCGTGCATAAGTTTGTGGAAGATTTCCCTAAAGAAGACAAGATCGGCTTAATTGCTACAGAAGGCTCTATTTATGATCACTTATATGTAGATGAACTAAAGCGAGTTGGCAAAAAGGCAGAATTAGGTGGTAGTGAAATTCAACCGATGGTAAATGAATTGATCTATAGCGATATCAAAGAAAAAGGAATCGTTGATCCGGACCTTTACCACAAAATCTTGCGCACCATGCACGATAAATACGGCTGTAATGTGATTTTATTGGGATGTACTGAATTATCCTTAGCTCAAGAAAAAGCACCTGATCATCCATATAATGTCATTGATCCACAATCTATTATTGCTGATGTTTCAATTGAACTAGCTTTGAAAATTAGAAATGGTATGGATCCGAAAAAAGCAACGGCTAAATATATGTACAAATAACAAACAATCAAGAGTCTCAGAATTAATTCTGGGGCTTTTTTGGTATGATAAAGATTTTTAAGAAAGATATTGATATAATTAAGCTTAATTTTGATAAATTTTACTCGGAAAGAAAGAATATGTTACAAGTAGAGAATCTAAATAAAAGCTTTGGGAACAAACAAGTTTTGTTTGATATCAATTTTAATGCAGATAATGGAAAAATATTAGGCTTGATTGGTAAAAATGGTTCAGGAAAAACGACACTTTTTCATAGTATTTTGAAGTTCGTTAAATACCAAGGGACCATCACTATTGACGGGCATTCTTTTTCAAGCAATGATTATGATTCTGTAGGCTATTTACCTGAAGAGCGTAGTTTAATGCCTAAGTTAACGGTTTTAGAGCAAGTAAGTTTCTTAGCTAGTTTAAAAGGGATGAAAAAAGATGATGTAAAGCGTGATTTACAAGATTGGATGAAAAAATTAGAGGTTAAGGGGGAACTCACTGATAAGATAAAGAGTCTTTCTAAAGGTAACCAGCAAAAAATTCAATTAATTGCCACACTGATTCATCATCCCAACTTGATTATTTTAGATGAACCTTTTAGTGGGTTGGATCCCGTGAATGTTGAAATCATTAAAAATGTGATTTTACAAGAAAAGCATCGTGGAGCTACAATTCTATTTTCAGATCATGCCATGTCTAATGTTGAAGAATTGTGTGATGACGTAGTAATGATTAATAATGGCCATATCGTTTTAAATGGCAATGTAAATGATGTACGCAATAACTTTGGCTTGACTAGATTATTCATTAGAACCGATTTAAATCTTGACGATGTTAAAAAGTTGCCTGGTGTAGAAAATGCCATTTTACAAAATAACGGTATCTACAAGCTTTGGCTAAGCCAAGCTAGCTATGGAGAAGAGATTTTCAATACTCTCTCTAATGGTGAGTATTTACGAACTTTTGATCAAGAACCACCAACTTTAGATGAAATTTTTAAAATGAAAGCCGGGGAGATTAATGAATAAAACTTGGTTAGTAGCTAAAGAAACATACCGTAGAGAAGTTAAAAACTGGTCATTTTTATTAATGATTTTTATGCCATTTATTGTACTATTGGTATCCTTTTTCTTTGGCATGAGTTCGTCTTCTGCTTTTGATAATAATACCAAAATAGGAATTGTAAGCAAAAATGAAGGCATCGCTCAATCTTTAAAGAAAACAGAAGATTTTGATATATTTAAAACTAAAGCTAAAGCTGTCAAAGCAAATCAAGATGGTGATATTGATGGCTATGTTGTTGTTGAAAATACGAATGCTCAGTTAAGTGCAACTTATTACGGTACAGACAAAATGGATAATGATATTAAAACTGAGTTGATACGAGTTTTAAATACTCACCAGCAAGCTCTTAACCTCCGAAATGCTAAACTTAGTCAGCAGCAATTACATTCACTTTCTCAAAAAATTAAATTTACTGAAAAAACTAACACTAAAAAATTAGCTGCTAGTGATGAAAAAGGCTTAAAGACAGCCACTTTTTGGATTATGATCTTTGTATTGTACTTCTTAGTTCAGACATATAGCACAATTATGGCGCAAGATATTGCAAGTGAAAAAGGAACTAAAATTATGGAGATGATTTTTTCCAGTATGCCTGGCGGAAATTATTTTGATGGTAAGGTTTTAGGGATTTTTCTAGAAATTATTACGCAGTTATTAATTTATGCTGTAATGTTTTCGGGCTTTTATTATTTGGCCCCTCATATTGATGGTGTCAAGGATGCATTTGCGCAAATAAAGCCTGCTATTGATCAGGTTTTAGGACAAATAATTTCGTGGGGATTAGTATTTGTTGTTTTAGGATTGATCTTATACATTGTCTATGCGGCGGTTTGTGGTGCGATTGTTACAAAGGCAGAAGATGCTAACAAGGCAGTGCAACCTTTGGTTTATTTGACTTTACTTGGCTTTTTCAGCAGTCTGAGCTTATCTAATAATCCTGATAGCCTTTTTGCAATGATTATGTCATATGTGCCGTTTTTATCTTCCTTCTTGATGCCACTTAGATTGATCAAGGGAAATGCGACTAATTTAGAAGCAAGCATTTCTATGGTGATATTATTAGCCTTTTTAGTAGGCTCAATTTGGTGGATTAGAAAGATCTATCCAAGTCTTATCTTACAAACTGATGATAATGGTATCTGGAAAAATATGAAACGTGCTTTACAAGGTATTAAAGAATAAATTTTTGATGTACAAATAACAAACAATCAAGAGTCTCAGAATTAATTCTGGGGCTTTTTTGGTATGATAAAGACGTACTGGAAGCTGCAAATAATCGAGGTTAGATTATGCAAAATTTAAATTATAAAGTTGATGGGCAAAAAGTCTTTGTAAATTGTACAAATAATAAATTTGAACTTACAGTTTTGACGCCTGAAATCATCCGAATATTTCAAGATCGAGGCTTTAGTCAAAATTCGTATGCAATTGAAGGAAAGAAGATTCAAACAACAGATTTTGAAATTAGGGAAAATGAAGATCATTTGGAGTTAAAAACAAGTGAATTGATTGTGGATATTTTTCCTGATAGTAAAATTGATGTCTATGATAAAGATAAAAATCCATTAGTTTTGGATTACCGCAAAAAACGTACTCCCTTAGATCGTCAAATGAGCCAAGATCAAAAGCGTCTTGCTGAAGCTGAGGGCCATGATGTTAGTGGAAATTTACTGAAGACTGATAGGTATTTTGAGGTGGTAAAAAAGTTAGCTAACGATGAACAATTCTATGGGCTTGGGGATAAGACAGGCTTTTTGAATAAACGCCACTATGCTTATGACAATTGGAATACTGATAATCCGGCTCCACAAGTGGAAAACTTCACCCGCTTATATAAGTCAGTTCCGTTTTTATTAGGACTCAAGAACGGCCATCCCTATGGTTTGTTTTTCGATGATACTTATAAGTCTCATTTTGATCTAGGAAAAGAAAGCGATAATTATTACTTTTATTCTGCATCTAGTGGCAACTTAGATTACTACGTAATCGGTGGAGATAGCTTAAAGAAAATTGTGGAAAACTATACTTACTTAACTGGTAAAACGCCGCTTCCCCAAAAATGGACTTTGGGTTATCAACAATCACGTTGGGGATATAGTGTGAGTCAAGAGCGTGTTGAACGAATCGCTGAAAAATTGCGCGAATATGATTTACCTTGTGATGTGATCCACCTTGATATTGATTATATGGACGGTTATCGCGTTTTTACATGGCGTAAGGATACTTATGAGGATCCGAGAGTTTTTGTTTCTAAGCTGAATAAATTAGGCTTTAAAGTTGTCACAATTATTGACCCAGGTGTAAAAAAAGACGATAAGTATGGTATTTATCAAGAAGGCGTAAAAAAGGGCTATTTTGTTCAAAATCCTGACGGGACCATTTATGTTAACCGTGTTTGGCCAGGGGATGCGGTCTATCCAGATTTTGGCCGTAAGCAAGTTAGAAAATGGTGGGCTGATAATTGCAAATATCTTGTCGATATTGGCGTTAGCGGCATTTGGGATGATATGAATGAACCAGCTTCATTTAACGGTGATATTCCAGACGATATTGTCTTTAGCGATGAAGAAAAGAAGGCAACTCACGCCAAAATGCACAATGTGTATGGACACAACATGGCCAAGGCTACTTATGAGGGACTAAAGAAATACTCGCATAAACGTCCATTTGTAATCACACGGGCTGCTTATGCAGGTACACAAAAGTATTCCACAATCTGGACCGGAGATAATCACAGTTTGTGGGTTCATTTACAAATGATGATTCCCCAATTGTGTAATTTGGGATTATCGGGTTTTTCTTTTGCAGGTACTGATATTGGTGGTTTTGGAAGTGATACAACTCCAGAATTATTGACGCGCTGGATTGAAGGAGCGGTTTTTAGCCCATTGTTTAGAAACCATGCAGCTTTAGGGACACGTAGTCAAGAGCCTTGGATTTTTGGAGAGCCGACACTATCGATCTATCGTAAATATTTAAAATTAAGATATCACCTGATTGACTATTTGTATGATCTTTTTTATAAAGAAAGTCAAAATGGCTTGCCTATTATGCGTCCGCTGGTTTTGAATTATCCTCAAGATAAGCAAGTGTGTGACTTAAATGATGAATATATGGTAGGTGACGCTTTATTGGTTGCTCCCGTCGTTGAGCAAGGTCAAACCAAAAGACTAGTTTATCTGCCTGAAGGAAGCTGGATTGACTTTTGGGATGGTAATGAATATCAGGGCAAAACAACTATAATAGTTGACGCTCCCATTGATAAATTGCCATTGTTCATTAAGAAAAATACTATCTTACCCTGGAATAAAGAAATGACGCACGTCAAAGATGAGCCAAATTCAGAAATTACGTTTAAACTTTATGGAGATAACGGCAGCTATCAGCATTATCAAGATGATGGCACTGATTTTTCTTATGAAGATGGAAAATATAATCTTTATGATATAAATATTGGTGCAGAAAGTATTGATATTAATTTGCTTCATCATGATTATCCGCTTTATAAGAATATTTATGTGGAACTAGCGAATAAGAAAGTTAGATTTGCGCTTGAACATAATAAATATGTGGAAAAATAAGCTATTTATAAAGCATCTAGAAAATAGATGCTTTATTTTTTGCATTTTTTGTCATATATAGTTGACATTTATTTGAAAAAGTCTAATATATATGACATAAACAATGTCACATATAAATGATACATGGAGGAAATAATGAGAATTTCACAAGTTAAAAAGGCAATTATCTACATGTTAATAATTATTGCAACTGCAGGCTTAGCTGTACAAATTGCTATGAACAACTTTTTAGACATAAAAACTGCTCTATATTTATTAGTTATGATCGCTTCGATAACTACTTGCGGCAGAATTAAAGAAAAAAAGAAGAAAATCAAAAAATAGAAATGAGTGATTAATATGAGAACTAAAAAATGGTGGAAGAGGTTTTTAACTGATGCTTTGCTAATTATGGTAGGTGTCTGGATTATCATTACACTAGGTGCTTGGATTCAAACAGGAAAATTTCCAATAGTATCATCTGAAGATTTGCCGATTTTAATTGGGGTCTATTTATTTGCTGGAGTTGTTTGTGGATTAAGCTTATCAGCAGTAATCAACTATTTTAGAAAATAATCATATAAACTAGGTGATAATTTGAATTGTGTAAAAGAATTTCGAAAAAAGAAAGGCTTATCGCAAATGGCACTAGCTAAGGAAATTGGTGTAGCGCGACAGACGATAAATTTGATTGAGAATGATAAATATAATCCTTCGCTGGATTTATGTTTACATTTGGCTCATACATTAGATACAGATTTAAATTCCTTGTTTTGGGATGGTGAGAATTATGAAGAAAAGTAGCTTATTTATTAGATATATGAAATTTTGGTATGGTATTGAAGGTCCATTAGATGAGTATAAACGTACGCAAATGGAGAGAATCGGTAATAACGCCTTTTTCTTAACATGGATTCCAATGAACTTCTTCTTTTTATTATCAATGGCTCTAAATTCATTTTTCAATAGTAAAGTTGCTTATTTAACTATGATGTTTGGCTGGGCTGCTACGTTGTGTGTATTTAGTGGTTATACTAATCATGAGATAAAAAAATATGGATTAAATACTAATGAAGTCGAAGAAAAAGATTTAGTCCAAGCTAAAAAAAGAGCTAGAATTCGGGGCTGGATCAGCGGGCTATTATTTGGATTTCTTGGAACGATTGTTTTGAGCTGGAATAATGATAGTAAATTATTTTCCTGGGCTTCTTTAATTGTATTTGTGTTAGGTACAGTATTTTTTGGACTATTTGCGTCAATAATGTTTTCAAGCAGAATCAAGGTTATTAAAGAATAAAATAATAAATTACTGCTTAACAATATAAAATTATTGTTTTACAATAATTTTATAAATGAAAGAGGCGGTAATAATGAAAAATTTTGTTTTAGGTATTTTAAATATCTTCGCTTGGATTTTTGAGTTTATATTTGGATTAGGGACGATTTTATCGATAATTATGGGGATCATATTTCTAATTCCAAATATTCAAGCAACTTTCTTAAAGCAAGTTCCTAACCTCAAAAATGTCACAGGTACAATTTTTCTTGTTGTTTTTGCTTTAATTGTTTCAGCTGTGATGTGTGCAGCTTTATGTTGGGGGATTAGAGCAATTAGATTAGTTATTAGAAACATTAACCAAGATATTTATTTTGACCAATCCAATTTGGATTTACTGCACACTACCTTGATTAGCTTAAGTGTATTTACGGTGGCTGATTTTATTGAAGCTTGTTTAATTGGTGCAGCTAAGTATAATTTAAAAGGAAAGCCAAATTTAAATTTAGATTTTTCAAATATAGTATATAGTTTGATCGTTCTGGGAATCATTTATGTGATTTATCTCGTATTTAAGAATGGATTAAAGCTTCAAGAAGAATCTAATAAGATTATTTAACTTGAGGTGTCAAAATTGATTGAGGTAACTTTAGATTACATGCTTTTAAAAAGAAAAATGACTTCTAAAGAACTTGCCGCAGAAATTGGTATTACCCCAGCTAATTTATCAATTTTAAAAACTGGTAAGGCCAAAGGTATAAGATTTGAAACTTTGGACAAAATCTGCCAGGTCCTCGACTGTCAACCAGGTGATATTTTAAAACATACAGATAGTGAATAGATGATAATACTACTTTTGATTGATGAAAGTAGTATTTTATTTTGAATTTAAAACGATTATGATAGTATCTAGATGGCAGAAATAAATTTTAAACATTGAAGTAATCCAAGTTAAGGGGGCTTTGTGATGATTTATACCGTTACAGTTAATCCAGCATTAGATTATGTAATTCAACTAAACCAAGTAAAAGCAGGAAAAATAAATCGTTCTAAAGATTGTCAATTTTTGGCTGGAGGCAAGGGAATCAATGTTTCTCAAGTCTTAAACCAATTGGGCGTCGATAATACTGCGTGGGGATTTATTGGAGGTTTTACTGGAAAAGAACTAGTTCGCCAGTTAAACGTTAAGCAGATCGTTAATGACTTCGTAACGATTTCAGATGATACGCGCGTAAATGTAAAGATCCATGCTCAAAAAGAAACAGAAATTAACGCTGCGGGACCTAAAATTGATGAACAAGAAATCACAGCCTTTAAAGCACGTTTAGATGACTTAAATAAAGGTGATATTGTAGTAATCAGTGGAAGCCTAACTCCAAGTTTACCTAAAGATTTTTATGAACAATTATTGCCAACAATTAAAGAGGCAGGAGCTGAGTTTGCAATTGATACTACTGGACAAGCTTTGTTAGATAGCTTGAAGTATCAACCACTCGTTATCAAACCTAACCAACATGAATTAGAGCAATTGTTTGATACTGATTTAGTTAATGAGGAAGATATATTAAAAGCTGCCAAAAAACTGCAAGAGATGGGCGCCCAAAATGTTTTAATTTCTCTTGCTGCTAATGGCGCTTATCTTGTAACAAAAGATCATATTTATTATGCTAATGCAGCTCAAGGAATAACAGTCAATTCTGTTGGAGCTGGTGATTCAATGATTGCTGGTTTTGTGGGTACTTACTATGAAACTCAAGATGCTGTTAAAGCTTTGCAAGTTGGAGCAGCTTGTGGGGGAGCCACAGCATTTAGCGAAGGAATTGGCGTAAAGAGTCAAATTGATACTCTTTTACCACAAATTAAAGTTCAAAAGATCCGCTAATAATACTTTGAACAATTTAAAAATAAAGCCTTTTTGGTTAATAAAAACACTACTAGAATGTAGTGTTTTTTAGTATAGTTGAAAGATAGAGTTTAAATAGAAAATTGAGGAATAACGATGATTAAATTAATTGCCACTGATATGGATGGTACTTGGCTGAAAGCTAATAAAACTTATGATCATGAATTATTTAAAAAAGATTTTGACTTGATGAAGAACAATAATATTAAATTTGTAATTGCTAGTGGTAATCAGTATGAGAATATTTTTGCACGTTTTCCAAAAGAATACAGTGAACAAATGTATTTTGTCGCTGAAAATGGTGCATTAGTTGCTGCAGGTAGACAAATTTTGAAAATTGAAAATTTAAGTCCGGATCTTTATGAACTTTTGTTAAAGATCGCAGATGAATCCGGTTATCCAAGCATTGTTGCTGCCTTGACAAGTGCTTATGTTTTGAAAAAAGACGGAAAAAAACACTTTGAAGACAACAAGCGCTATTTTAGAAATATAAAGCAAGTGGATAGTTATGATGAAGTAGATGATCGTGTATTTAAAGTTAGCTTGATTGTTCCTAAAGAAGAAATGCCTGAAGTTTTAGCTAATTTAAAAGAAAAATATCCTCAGGTAGGGTTTGTGGCTGGAGGATACGATTCAATAGATATGTCTACCCCTGGAATGAATAAAGCATTTGGACTAAAATATTTGAGTCAAAAATTAGGCATCGAAAGCCAAGATATGGTTAGTTTTGGTGATAGTGAAAATGATGTTGCGATGCTTAAATATACTGGTCAGAGTTTTGTGACTTCAACAGCTTTACCAGTAGCCAAAAAAGCTGCTAAACAAATAATTGGTTCAAGTGAAGATAGCAGCGTCCAAAAAGAAATAATTCACTTACTAGAAAGATAAATTTCTTGACAGAAAATTGTTTTTAGATTATTCTGATAAGATTTAAAATTTTATATTTTGAATTAATAATATATTTAGTAAGGAATTTAAATTTATGAAACTAAAAAAAATTATCGCACTCTTCAGCTTAATCGGAGCGCTATTTTTACTAGTGGGCTGCTCTAAAAACGGTGGCTTTAGTAACAATCAATTAAAAATTGTGACCACAACTAATGTTTATGCTGATATTGCAAAAAATATTGTTGGAAAATACGGCAGTGCTCAGGCTATTATTACCAAATCTACCACTGATCCTCATGATTTTGAGCCAACAACAGCTGATGCTAAAATAGTTAGTCAAGCTAAAATTGTAGTTGCTAATGGTCTGGGTTATGATAGCTGGATGAATAATCTAGCTAAGTCTTCTGATAAAAAAGTAGTCTTAGTTGGTGAAGATCTAATGGGGCTAAAAAAAGGTGACAATCCTCATATTTGGTATGACTTAGAGATGCCCACTAAGTATGTAGATTATTTAGTAAAGCGCCTTTCCAAATTAGATAAAAAGCATGCAGATTATTTTAAGGCAAATGGTAAAAAATATTTGGCCAAGATTAATAAAATCAAGCAATTAGCCAAATCAACCGATGGTAAAAATAGTAAGCCGGTTTATGTCAGTGAACCAGTATTTGATTATGCTTTAAAAGCAGCTGGATATAAGATTGGTGACAAGGGCTTTGAAGAAGCGGTTGAAAATGGGACTGATCCAAGTCCAAAGATGATTAACACTATGAATAATGCGATTGATAAGCGTCAAATTGCATTTTTTGTAAATAATACTCAATCAAGTAGTTCAACTGTAAATAACTTTGTTAAACGTGCTAAAGCACATGACATCCCCGTTTTAGACGTAAGAGAAACTATTCCAAATAATACAACTTATCTAACTTGGATGAGAGAAAACTATACAAAACTAGCTGATATTTCTAAAAAGTAATAGGATGTAGATA